>NZ_JBEXYL010000006.1:0-196355 GCF_040630895.1 Streptomyces sp. NPDC005728 | reverse complement strand
CGCTGGTGCTGGATCTGCTGCGGGCGGCCGGGGCGGAGGGCATCAGCCGGCTCGAACTGGCCGAGCGGACCGGGCTGACCCCGCAGGCCGTCAGCCCGGCGACTGCCGGGCACCCCGCTTCGCTGTCGCAACCCTGTTTTGCCGTCACAAGTCCGCTTCGCTATCGCGTCTTTCGCGGTGGCAGTTCCGGCCGCGAGCGGTCCGGTACGTCGCTGTAGTCCGGGGGGATCGCGGCGGGGTTGGTGTCCAGCAGTTCCACGGCCAGCTGGATGGCGTCGTCGAGCTGGGCGTGCCGGCCCTCGGCCCAGTCCAGGGGGGTGCGCAGGATCTCCAGGTCGGGGGCGACGCCGTGGTTCTCCACGGACCAGCCGTAGGCGTCGAACCAGGCGGCGTTCATCGGGACCGTGATCACCGTGCCGTCGCCGAGACGGTGCCGGCCGGTCATCCCGACGACTCCGCCCCAGGTGCGCTGCCCGATGACCGGACCGAGCTTCAGGAGCTTGAAGGCGGCGGTGATCATGTCTCCGTCGGAGGAGGTCGCCTCGTCGGCCAGGGCCACCACCGCGCCCCGGGGCGCGTTCGAGGTGTAGGACACCGGTTGCGCGTCCCGGGTCAGGTCCCAGCCCAGGATGGTCCGGGAGAGCTTTTCGATGACGAGTTCGCTGATGTGCCCGCCCGCGTTGCCGCGCACGTCCACGATCAGCGCGGGCCGGGACACCTCCATGCGCAGGTCCCGGTTGAACTGGGCCCAGCCCGAGCCGCCCATGTCGGGGATGTGCAGGTAGCCGCACTTGCCGCCGCTCAACTCGCGGACGACGTCGCGGCGTTTGGCGACCCAGTCCTGGTAGCGCAGCGGACGTTCGTCGACGAGCGGGACGACGGCGACCCGCCGGGCCGGCCCCGCCTCGCCCTCGCCCGGGGTGAAGGTCAGCTCCACGGTCGTCCCGCCCGAGCCCGCGAGCAGCGGATACGGTCCCGCCACCGGGTCGACCGGACGGCCGTCCACGTGGGTCAGTACGGCACCCGGGCGGATGCCCGTCCCGGCCAGCGGGGAGCGTGCCTTGGAGTCGGACGAGTCGCCGGGGAGGATGCGTTTGACCGTCCAGCCTGCGTCCCGGCGTACGAAGTTGGCGCCGAGCAGGCCCTGCCAGCGCTGGTAGTGGGGCGGGCCCTCGTTGCGGCGGGCGGGGGTGACGTAGGCGTGGGAGGTGCCCAGCTCGCCGAGGACCTCGCGGAGCAGGTCGGCGAACTCGTCGGGGGAGGCGACGCGTTCGACCAGCGGCCGGTACTGGTCGAGCACCGCGTCCCAGTCGATGCCGCACATGCCCGGATCCCAGTAGTAGGCGCGGATGAGACGGCCGGCCTCGTCGTACGACTGCCGCCACTCGGCGCCCGGATCGACCTCGTGCAGGATGCGGCGCAGGTCGATCCACACGGTCGTGTCGCTGTCGCCGGACTCGGTCGACGGCACCGCCCGCAGGTCGCCCTCGTCGACCACCACCAGTCGGCTCCCGTCCCCGCTCACCGCGAACCAGTCCAGATGGCCGACCAGTTCGGACTTCTTCGCCTTGGTGATGTTGAAGTACTCCAGGGTCGGCCGGCCGGTGGTGTCGGCCGGGTTGGCGAAGGTCTCGCCGAGCGCGCCGGAGATGGGCCAGCGCAGCCAGACCAGGCCGCCGCCCGCGACCGGGTACAGCGCGGAGTACTTGGAGGCGATGACCGGGAACGGTGTCACCCGGTTCTCCAGGCCCTCCACCTCCACGGTCACCGCGGAGCCCTCGCCGGTCTCCTCGTCCTCGACGGGGTCGAGCCCGCCCGCCGCCGGCCGGCCCTCGGGGTTCAGGGCGAACGGGGACGGGGTCGCGGAGGACAGCGGGACCAGGTAAGGGCGGCAGCCCAGCGGGAAGGACAGGTCGCCGGTGTGGACGTCGTACACCGGGTCGAAGCCGCGCCAGGACA
Source organism: Streptomyces sp. NPDC005728 (assembly GCF_040630895.1). Taxonomy (NCBI): domain Bacteria; kingdom Bacillati; phylum Actinomycetota; class Actinomycetes; order Kitasatosporales; family Streptomycetaceae; genus Streptomyces; species Streptomyces sp. NPDC005728. The sequence continues at coordinate 194,396 of NZ_JBEXYL010000006.1, read as the reverse complement.
GGAAGGCGAGGTAGCGGCCGTCGCGGGTGAAGACGGGGTTCTCGTCCTCGAAGCGGCCGTTGGTGACGTCCACGATGTGCCGGTCCTTGATACGGGCCAGCTTGATCTGCCGCAGCGACCGGCCGATGCCCGGGTGGGACCAGGCGAGCCAGGAGCCGTCCGGGGAGAACGCGAGGTCGCGGACGGGCCCGTTGATGGACCGGATCAGCTCGGTGACCTGCCCGTCCAGGTCCGGGTCCGGGGCGACGGCTTCGGCGGAGTCACCAGGGCCACCAGGGCCACCAGGGCCACCAGGGCCACCAGGGCCACCAGAGTCACCAGAGCCTTCTGAGCTGCCTGAGTCTTCCGTGCTCCCCGAGTCCGCTGAGTCCTCTGCGCCCCCAGAGCCTTCCGGGTCCCCCGAGCCCCCAGCAGCCTCCTCCGCAACCTCCTCCGCAACCTCCCCACCATCCCCCTCCGCCACATCGATCAACAGCAACCGCCCGTCGTGCGAAGCGACGGCCAGTCGCTCGCCCAGCGGATCGGAGACCATCTCCAGGACCCGCCCCAGCTCCCCCGAGGCCAGTCGGCGAGGGGTGCGGTCGCCGGTGGCGCGGGGGAGTTGGGCGATCTCGATGGCGTCCTGGCCCTCGGCGTCCGTCACGTACGCCACCTGCCCGGTCGAGCCGAGCATCTCCGGCAGCCGGACCCGCACGCCGGGCGTGTCCGTGATCGTGCGCGCCGGGCCGTCCCGGTGCGTGAGCCAGTGCAGGCTGCCGCGGACGACGACGGCGCAGGCCCGCCCGGTCTCGTCCACGGAGATGCCGTCCACGTGCCGGGCGGCCGGCACCTGGTAGCTGCGGCGTCCCGGGCGCGGGCCGCTCAGCCGGATGTCGAGCCTGCGCGGTACGGCGTTCGGGGCGAGGTCGTCCACCAGCCACAGGTCGCCCGCGCACTGGTAGACCACCCGGGTGCCGTCGCTGGAGGCGTTGCGGGCGTAGAAGGCGTCGTGGTCGGTGTGACGGCGCAGGTCGGAGCCGTCGTAGGCACACGAGTAGAGGTTGCCGACGCCCTCGTGGTCGGAGAGGAAGGCGATCCGGTCGCCGACGAACATGGGGGAGGCCAGGTGGCCGCCGATCCCCTCCAGCAGCCGCTGCCCGTGCAGCCACAGCCGGCCCATGGCGCCGCCCCGGTACCGCTTCCAGGAGGCCGGTTCGTGCGGCGGGGTGCCGGTGAGCAGCAGGGTCTTGTGCACGCCGTCGATGTCGGCGACCTGGATGTCGGAGACCGGACCCCAGGGCAGCTTGCGGCCGGGGTCGCCTTCGGTGGTCACCTTGTAGGCCCAGGTGAAGTAGGAGAAGGGCTCGTTGTGGGAGGCGACGGCGAGGATGTCGGTGCCGCCGTCCCCGTTCGGGGGCGTCCAGCCGCAGACCTGGGTGTCGGTGCTGCCCCAGTACGTCAACTGCCGCGCGGGTCCGCCGTCGACGCCGACGAGATGGATCTCGGGCACGAGGCTGCGCCAGGTCGTGTAGGCGATGTGCCTGCCGTCGGGGGAGAAGCGCGGCTGGCCTGCCTTGGCGCGGTCCACGGTGAGCCGCCAGGCGCGGCCAGGGGTGTCGAGGGGGGCCAGCCACAGGTCGTCCTCGGCCACGAAGCACAGCAGGTCGCCGTTGAGGTGGGGAAGGCGCAGATAGCTCACCTCCCCATGTTTTTCCGGGGGAGAGGGCCCAGCAACTTATGGAAATCCGACAGGCGTGACCCAGCACACGTACGAAACAGTTTCGTTTCGCTTGTGGCTGCGGTACATTCGTCACGTACGAAACCGTGTCGTTCGGAGCGGGAAGCCGCATCGGGAAGGTGAGAGACATGACTGAGGTCGCCGCCGCGCGTCGCAGTCGGATCACGCCCGAGCGCGAGGCCGAGTTGTACGAGGCCGTGCTCGACCTGCTCCGGGAAGTCGGCTACGACGCCCTCACCATGGACGCCGTGGCCGCCCGTACCCGGTCCAGCAAGGCCACGCTCTACCGCCAGTGGGGCGGCAAGGCCGAGCTGGTGGCGAAGGCAGTACGGCACAACAAGCCCGGCGGTCTGGGTCTCGGCGAGATCGACACCGGATCGCTCAAGGGTGACCTGCACGCTCTCACGCTGCGTTCGGACGACTGCCAGATGGAGCAGAACTCCGCGCTGATGCGGGGGCTGGCCATGGTGGTCCACGGCAATCCGGACCTCCTGCGGGCGTTCCGGGACCATCTCATCGAACCGGAGATGGCGGAGTTCCGTCGCGTGCTGCAGCGGGCGATCGACCGGGGTGAGGTCCGTGCGGACAACCCGGCGCTCGACTACGTGATGCACATGATGATCGGTGGGTTCGCCGCCCGCACGATGATCGACGAGCAGCCGCCGACGCAGGCCTTCCTCCTTTCGTACATCGACGCCGTCGTCCTCCCCGCCCTCGGCGTCCCCACCTCCTGATCAACCCCTGATCACTCTCTGATCAACCCTTGATCAACCCCTGATCAATCTCCCCAGTAAGCCCACCACCTGACGTCACCGCTCACGTCGCCGGGCTGATCGCCCCTGCCCTGAACCCCACGACCTGACCGGGAGTACGCCCTAGTGGCCACGTTCCTCTACAAACTCGGCCGGCTCGCCTTCCGGCGACGACACTTCGTCGCCCTCATATGGGTCGCGCTGCTCACCCTCGCCGGGGTGGGCGCCGCCTCCGCGCCGGCCGCCGGCAACTCGTCCTTCTCCATCCCCGGAACCGAGGCCCAGAAGGCCTTCGACCTGCTGGAACAGCGCTTCCCCGGGATGAGCGCCGACGGCGCGACCGGGCGGGTCGTCTTCAAGGCGCCGACCGGCGAGAAGATGACGGACGCGGACAACAAGGCGACCGTCAACAAGACCGTCAAGGAACTGCAGAGCGGTTCCGAGGTCGCCTCCGTCGCCGACCCCTACACCGGGCACGCCGTCAGCAAGGACGGCACGATCGCGTACGCCTCGGTGAAGTACAAGGTCTCCGGCATGGAGCTGGAGGACTCCTCCCGCGACGCGCTGAAGGAGGCCGCGCAGGACGCGCGGAAGGCGGGGCTCACGGTCGAGATCGGCGGCGACGCCCTGCAGGCGACGCCCGAGACCGGCTCCAGCGAGGTCATCGGCATCGCGGTCGCCGCCGTCGTCCTCGTCATCACCTTCGGCTCGCTGCTCGCGGCCGGATTCCCGCTGCTGACCGCGATCATCGGCGTCGGCATCGGCGTCTCCACGATCACCGCGCTCGCGAGCGCCCTTGACCTGGGCACGACCACCTCCACCCTGGCATCGATGATCGGCCTCGCCGTCGGCATCGACTACGCCCTCTTCATCGTCTCCCGCTACCGCGCCGAACTGGCCGAGGGCCGCGAGCGCGAGGAAGCGGCCGGACGGGCCGTCGGCACGGCGGGCTCGGCAGTGGTCTTCGCCGGCCTGACCGTGGTCATCGCCCTGGTCGGCCTGTCCGTGGTCAACATCCCGATGCTGACCAAGATGGGCGTCGCGGCCGCGGGCACGGTCGCCATCGCGGTCCTCATCGCCCTCACCCTGATCCCGGCGCTGCTCGGCTACGCGGGCCGCAAGATCAAGCCGGCCGGCGAGAAGAGCAAGCTGCTCGGCGGCGGCAGGCCGAAGAGCGCCGAGAAGAAGGCCCGCCCGAACATGGGCACCCGCTGGGCGAGCTTCGTCGTACGGCGCCCGGTCGCCGTGCTGCTGCTCGGTGTGATCGGCCTCGGCGCTGCGGCGGTCCCGGCCGCCTCCCTCGAACTGGGCCTGCCGGACGACGGCTCCCAGCCCGTCTCCACCACCCAGCGCCGCGCCTACGACCTGCTGTCCGACGGCTTCGGGCCGGGCTTCAACGGCCCGCTGATGGTCGTGGTCGACGCCAAGGACAGCGACAGCCCCAAGGCGGCCTTCGCCAAGGTCCGCGACGAGATCAAGGGCCTGAAGGACGTCGTCACGGTCACCCCGGCCGCGCCCAACAAGGCCGGCGACACCGCGACGATCACCGTCATCCCGAACTCCAAGCCGTCCTCGACCACCACCGAGGACCTGGTGCACGCCATCCGTGACAAGGGCACGGACATCACCTCGGCGACCGATGCGAAGGTACTGGTCACCGGCTCGACGGCGGTGAACATCGACGTCTCGCAGAAGCTGAACGACGCCCTGCTGCCGTACCTCGCCCTCGTCGTCGGCCTGGCCTTCCTCCTGCTGATCGTGGTCTTCCGCTCGATCCTCGTCCCGCTGAAGGCGGCCCTCGGCTTCCTGCTCAGTGTGATGGCAGCCCTCGGCGCCGTGGTCGCGGTCTTCCAGTGGGGCTGGCTGTCGGGTCTGATGAACGTCGAGCAGACCGGCCCGGTCATGTCGATGATGCCGATCTTCATGGTCGGTGTGGTCTTCGGACTCGCCATGGACTACGAGGTGTTCCTCGTGACCCGCATGCGGGAGGCGTACGTCCACGGGGAGAAGCCCACCCAGGCCGTCGTGACCGGCTTCAAGTACGGCGCACGCGTCGTCACCGCCGCCGCGATCATCATGACCGCCGTCTTCTCCGGCTTCATGGGCTCCAGCGAGGCGATGGTCAAGATGATCGGCTTCGGCCTCGCCATCGCCGTCTTCTTCGACGCGTTCATCGTCCGCATGGCCATCGTCCCGGCGGTGCTCGCCCTGCTCGGCAAGAAGGCCTGGTGGCTGCCGAAGTGGCTGGACCGCGCCCTGCCCAACGTGGACGTCGAGGGCGAGGGCCTGCGCACGGCCGAGGAGCGCAGGGACGCCGACCCCGACGAGGAGAAGGAGCTGGTACGCGCCTGACGTACCGCTCGTGAAAGACCGCCGGTGAGGGATCCGTGGGGACGGGGCGCCCTCACCGGCTTCTTTTGTGACTGAGTACCCGGGGGGTACGCGCTGAGTATCCGCGCCCATGCCGCACCGGCTGCCCTGCGCGCAGGATCGTCCTCGTGAACCCCGAGACGTATGCGACCTTGTACGGCCCCGCGCGGCCGGCTCCGCGAAACAGCCGTGGCGAGACCGTGCTGGGCCTGCTGGCGGCCGTGTTCTGGATCCTCACCCTCGCCTCGCTCGGCTGGCTGACGTTCCTGGTGGGCATGACGGCCCTGTGGGGTCTGGCGGACGGCATGTCCTGGGCACAGGTCCGGGATCTCGTGCTGCCGTACGCCCTGACGGTCGTGGGCGCCGCCGCCGTCCTGACGGCGCTGGCCTTCGCCCCCGGCATCCGCCGCCTCCACCCGCTCGCCCGCCTGCTCCTGACAGGCGCCCTCGCCTGCCCGGTGCCGACCGGCCTCGCGGTGTGGGCGTGGGTTCAGGTCGGCTGAACCCTCCGCATCCGCGACACCGGGACCACCGGCACCGCGCAGCCGAAAATCGCCCTTCCGCCTGGGGCGAGTTCCTCACCCACGCCGTGAAGTGACCATCCGCAGACGGAAGATCGGGCACGTGTCCGGGTCGTCGTCCTCGTAGAGGAAGGTCCGCTTGGAGTCTGTGGCGATCGACAGGCTGTCGACGGTGTGGTCGCGCAGGAAGAGCTCCGGTTCGGTGATGGAGAGGTGGACCTGCACATACTCGCCGGGCCTGGTATCTCCCACTACATCCCAGGTGCCGGACCCGTCGAACGTGTCGCCGAGTTCGCTCTTGTACCAGTCGCCGGTCGGCCAGTTGTGGACGGTGACCGTGCCGCCGGTCCTGGTGTCCGACGCCTTGAGGGTGATCGTCGCGCCCTTGGCGTGGTCTTCTCCCACGTAGGTGCCGGCCAGTTCCCCGGAGGTGGCGGAGGCCGCCTGCTTCGCCATACAGGCCTCCACGGCCGTGGACGCGGAGGAGCAGCCGGCCAGGGGAGACAGCAGCCCCAGCACGCCGGCGGCCGTCACCAGGCGCGGACGCCTGCCCGCCATGAGAACTCGGGACACTGGCTTACCTCCCCTTCGCCGGAATGCGTTCTGTCCAGACGATCTCCTGGTCCACGGACGAGAAGACGCTTTCATCGCGGTTGAACTTCATGCTCTCGCTGGACCGGATCAACTCGGTCATCTCGTCGCCGCTGCAGTACTCACGATGCCGGGAGCCGTCACCGGTCACCCAGTCCCAGCCGAGCGAGTACGGGTCGTCCGAACTGAGCTCCGGACAAGGGTTCTTGCCCTGCAGGGCGAGGCCCAACGCGTTGTACTCGTCCTCCCCGATCTTCTGGTGGAGTCGATGTCCGTGAGCCCCGGGTTGTCGTCGAACCACTGGCCGCGGCGGCCGGTCCCGGCGGCGGGAGGAGCCCGGGGGGATTCGGCTGCGGCGGCGGCCGGTCCAGCGGATCGACGGTGCTGTCGGCGGGCGGAGCCGTGTAGTGCCCTTCCCGGCCCGGCAGGATGTTGTGCCGCTTGATCTCGTCCGGGGACAGCGGCAGTTTGGACGGCCCCGGCTCCGGAAGCTTGTCGTCCCCTTGTATGTCTTTGCGTTCGCTCACGAGTGATCCCCCGAAGTGTCCCCTTGCGCGGTCAGGCAATCATGACGGCGGCAGAAGATCACACTCGGATCCGGCGCAGCCGCGAAGGGACGGGTGAAAACCCCGTGAGTGCGGCTCGGGCCATGACGTAGCGTGCCCACCATGACGACGACAGCCGCCACTGACGCCGAAGAATCCGGAGCTCACCCCCGTTTCGCCGAAGCGCTGCGCGCGCTCGGGCTCGAGGACGTCCTCGCCCGCACCCGGCGGTTCCCGGAGGCCACCCGTACCGCCGCCGAGGCCGCCGCCGCGATCGGGTGCGAGCTGAACCAGATCTGCAAATCGCTGATCTTCGCGGCGGACGGCGTCCCGGTACTGGTGCTGGTGGACGGGGCCTCGCGCGTGGACGTGGAACGGGTGCGGCAGGAGCTGGGGGCCGGGAAGGTCACCAGGGCCGACGCCGGCATCGTGCGCGAGACCACGGGGTACGCCATCGGCGGCGTACCGCCTTTCGGGCACCGCACCCGCACCCGAGTCCTCGCCGACCGCTCGCTGCTCGCGCACGACGTGGTGTGGGCGGCGGCCGGGACACCGCACACCGTCTTCCCGACCGACCCCGAGGGGCTGGTCACCCACGCCGGCGCCACCCTGGTGGACGTGCGCGAGCAGACCGCGTGACGCCGCTGGTCACCGCGGCGGTCCTGCTCGCCGCGGTCACGCACGCCAGCTGGAACGCCATCGCGCACCGGATCACCGACAAACTGGTCGGGTTCACACTGATCTCCGGCGGGGGACTGCTCATCGGGCTCGCACTGGTGCCGTTCGTGCCGTTTCCGGCGGGGGCGGCCTGGCCGTACCTCCTGGTCTCCGCGGCCGTGCACATCGCCTACTACGCGCTGTTGATGACCTCGTTCCGGCTGGGCGACTTCGGGCAGGCGTACCCGATCGCGCGCGGGAGCGCGCCGCTGGTGGTGACCGTGCTGGCGGCGGTGTTCGCCCACGAGGTGCCCGGAATGTGGGCGGCTGCCGGCATCGCCGTGTCGTGCCTCGGGCTCACCGGCGTAAGCCTGTGGGGGCTGCGCGGCCGCCGGCCCAACTGGGCCGCGATCGGCGCCGCCCTGGCGACCGGCCTGACGATCGCCGCGTACACGGTGATCGACGGCCTGGGCGTACGCGCCTCCCAGTCGTCGCTCGGGTACATCGCCTGGCTGCTGGCCGTTCAGGGAGTCGTCATCCCGGCGTACATGTACGCGCGCGTGCGGGGCGACACGGTCCGGCTGCTACGGCCGTACGCCGCTCTCGGCCTCCTCGGAGCCTTCCTCTCCGTCGCCGCGTACGCCCTCGTCCTGTGGGCCCAGACCCGCGCCGACCTCGCCCCCATCGCCGCCCTGAGGGAGTCCTCGATCATCGTCGGCGCGGCCATCGGCGCACTGTTCTTCAAGGAGCGCTTCGGCGCGCCCCGGATCGCGGCGGCGGGTCTGCTGGTCGTGGGGATCGGGCTGATGCTGCACGCGGGGTAGCGCACGACCCGGCGCGCAGTGGATGGCGCACCACGCGGCGCGCGGCTGGACAGCGCACCGGGCGGCGCGCAGTGGGCACCCGGCGGCGTGCAGCGCGTACCGGGCGGCGTGCAGCGCGGCGCGGTGCCGGAAAGGAGCGGGCCCGAGGGGGTATCCGTACGAAGATGACCGGGGGCACGAGGACCGGAACCGTAGGACAGGGAGCCGTCAATGACCGACAAGCCGACCGTGAGCGTCCTGGGCACCGGCATCATGGGCGCCGCCATGGCCCGCAACCTCGCCCGCGCCGGGCTCGGTGTCAGGGCCTGGAACCGCACCCGGGAGAAGGCCGAGCCGCTGACCGCGGACGGGATCCGGGTCACCGACACGCCCGCCGAGGCCGTCGAGGGCGCCGATGTCGTGCTGACCATGCTGTACGACGGCAACACCGTCCTGGACGTCGTGCGCGAGGCCGCCCCGGCGCTGCGTCCGGGCGTGGTGTGGGCGCAGTGCACCACCGCGGGGACCGAACTGGTCGCCGACCTGGCCGACTTCGCCCGCGAGCACGGGCTGGTGTTCTACGACGCCCCCGTCCTCGGCACCCGCCAGCCCGCCGAGGCCGGTCAGCTGACCGTGCTGGCCGCCGGCCCGGAGGAGGGCAGGGAGACGGTCATGCCCGTCTTCGACGCGGTCGGAGCCAAGACCGTGTGGACCGGCACGGACGGGGCCGCGGGCAGCGCCAGCCGGTTGAAGCTGGTCGCCAACAGCTGGGTCCTCGCCGCCACCGCGGCGGCCGGTGAGGTGCTGGCGCTCTCCGAGGCCCTCGGCGTCGATCCGCAGGACTTCTTCGACCTGATCGGCGGCGGGCCCCTCGACATGGGATACCTGCGTGCCAAGGCCGCTCTGGTGCTCGACCGGAAGCTGACCCCGGCGTCGTTCGCCGTGGCCACCGCGGAGAAGGACGCCCGGCTCATCGTCCGGGCGGGCGAGAGCCACGGCGTACGGCTCGACGTCGCCGCCGCGACCGCCGAACGGTTCGCCCGAGCCGCCGCGCAGGGGCACGCCGACGAGGACATGGTCGCCGCCTACTTCGCCAGCTTCGATGAGAAGCCTGCCGGTTGACCGGCCTCCACGTGACGTTCGGCGCGTGCGGGAGCACCCTGGAACCAGTGGTTCTCCGGAGGTGGTCGACATGATGCACACCACTGTGGGATGGCACGTCGAGCTGGAATTCCAGGAAGACGACCAGCACACCCGCGCGGTCGCCCTGGTCCGCTTGCCCGACGGCACTGAAGTACGTGCCCACGGGCACGCGAGCCGGCACCGGGTCGACGCGAACCAGCCCCGGGTCGGCGAGGAGATAGCGGGGGCTCGCGCCCTCAACGAACTGGCCATGCAATTGCTGACCAAGGCCCATGTGGAGATCGACGCGGAGTCCGGGCGGACCTCACATCCGATCAACGTGTGAGGCCGGAGCCCGCTGCGGGGCTTCCGTTACGCGAGCGCCGTGCGCAGCGCGCGCACCAGCGCCTGCGCCCGCGGATCCGCCGTCACGCTCTTCCTGAAGCCGTTGGTGACATAGCCGAAGGCGATACCCGTCTCCGGGTCGGCGAACGCGAGGGCGCCGCCCCGGCCCGGGTGCCCGAAGGAGCAGGGGGAGAGCAGCGGGGACGCGCTGCCGTGCAGCATGGGGCCGAGACCGAACCGGGTGCCGACTACGAGGACCCGGTCCGGTCCGGCCGACTGCTCGGTGCGGGCGAGTTCCATGGTCTGCGGGCGGAACAGACGCGTGCCACCGTCCACCTCGCCGATGAGCGAGGCGTAGAAGCGGGCGAGGCCGTCGGCGGTGGCGATGCCGTTGGAGGCGGGCAGGGCGGCCGCGCGGTAGGCGGGCGCGTTCTCGTCCGGGAGCGGGGTGATCGCGGCGAAGGCGCGCCGGGTGAGGGAGCCGGGGTCGGCGTAGGCCTCGGACACCGCTCGCTTGGGGCGGGTTCTGAGCGCGCCGGCTGTCTCGGGTGCCTCCAATGGGCCGACACGCCCCACGCGCGCGTGCTCCGTTTCGGGCAGGCCGAGCCACAGGTCCGCGCCGACGGGCGCGGCTATCTCGTCGGCGATCCACGCGCCGACCGGCTGCCCGGTGACCCGCCGGATCAGCTCGCCGGTGAGCCAGCTGAAGGTCTGTGCGTGATAGCCGTGGTCCGTGCCCGGCTCCCACACCGGCGCCTGGGCGGCGACGGCCGCCGCGCCGAGGTCGGGGTCGGCGGCCTCCTCGGGGGTCAGGGGCCGGTCCAGTACGGGCACGCCGGCGCGGTGCGCGAGCACGTGCCGGACGAGCGTGCGCTCCTTGCCGGCCGCCTTGTACTCGGGCCAGTACGTGCCGACCGGGGCGTCCAGATCCAGTTCGCCGCGCTGGTGCAGCAGCAGGAGCGCGGCGGCGGCGACGCCCTTCGTCGCGGAGCGCACGATCTGCGCGGTACCGGGCTCCCAGGGGGCCGTGGCGGCGGACCCGTCGACATCCTTGGCGCCGGCCCACAGGTCCACGACCTTGTGCCCGTCGCGGTACACGGCGACCGCCGCGCCGCGCTCCCCGAGCAGCGTGAAGTTCGCTGCGAACGCCTCCCTGACCGGCTCGAAGCCCTCGGCCACCGTGCCGTTCACGTCCACATCCACGACCGGGTCCCTCCACTCGCTTGCGACCATGAGTGAAACACGGTGCTGTGGCCTTGGATTCCTCGGTGGGTGGTGACATTGGCTACTGTCCGGCGGGGATCGGCCCGGCAGACCGGCGGGGCTCAGCCCAGAAGAATCGTCACGTCGATGTTCCCGCGCGTCGCGTTCGAGTACGGACACACCTCGTGCGCCGCGTCGACCAGCTGCGCCGCGATCTCCCGGTCCAGGACCGGCAGGGAGACGCTGAGGGCGACCGCGAGGCCGTAGCCGCGGTGCTTGTTCGGGCCGATGCCGACCTTCGCGGCCACCGTGGACCCGGTCAGGTCGTAGCCCGAGCGGTTGCCGACCAGGATCAGCGCGTTGTGGAAGCAGGCGCTGTAGCCGGCCGCGAACAGCTGCTCCGGGTTGGTGCCGTTGCCGTCCCCGCCCAGCTCGGGCGGCATCGCGACCTTCAGCTCGATCTGGCCGTCCTGACTGGTGACAAAGCCGTCCCGGCCGCCGTGGGCAGTGGCCTCGGCGACATACATGATCTTCCTCGGACGGGTGTCGACGGCGGTGTCGGCAGCAGCGTCCATCGCGTTGGTGTCGGTCATGACCGGCCTCCCCCGGAAAAAGTGGCGCGCAAGTACATCGTGCACAAGGTACTGTCCGGTAGGTCAGTAGGCGTGACCAGGGGGTGGCAACCGCCGGTAACGCGAGATCAGTGCCGGTCGGCGGCCGCGCGGGCGCGCTCGGTGAGCTTCCACAACTCCTCGCGCAACCTCGCGACCTCTTGGCCGCCGAGCCCCGTGGCCGTGAGCAGGGCGCCGGGCACGCGCGCCGCGCGCTCCTTGAGTTGCTCCCCGCGCCCGGTGCACGCAACGAGCACCGAGCGCTCGTCGTCCGCCGCGCGCTCCCTGCGCACCAGACCCGCCCCTTCCAGCCGCTTCAGCAGCGGCGAGACGGTGCCGTAGTCCAGGCGCAGGGCGCCCGCCAGCTCCTTCACGCTGGTCTCACCGCGTTCCCAGAGGACCAGCAGCACGAGGTACTGCGGATAGGTGAGTCCCAGGTCGTCGAGGAGCGGACGGTATGCGGCGGTCACGGCGCGCTGCGCGGCGTACAGCGCGAAGCACAGCTGGTCGTCCAGCAGCAGCGACCCGGCGGCCCCATTGTCGTCTTGGTCGTCTTGACGCGTCACGCGCCCATTGTCACGGACTTCGGGTCGAAGCCGAACGGCAGCTCCAGGCGGTGCGCCCGCATCAGGGTGTCGTCGGAGAGCAGTTCGCCCGTCGGGCCGTCCGCCGCGATCACGCCGTCGCTGAGAACGAGCGAGCGCGGGCACAGCTCCAGGGCGTACGGCAGGTCGTGCGTGACCATGAGGACCGTGACGTCCAGGGAGCGCAGGATGTCGGCGAGTTCGCGCCGGGATGCCGGGTCCAGGTTGGAGGACGGCTCGTCCAGGACCAGGATCTCCGGCTCCATCGCGAGGACGGTCGCCACGGCGACCCGGCGGCGCTGACCGAAGGACAGGTGGTGCGGCGGCCGCTCGGCGAAGTCCTGCATGCCGACCCGCTCCAGGGCCGTGCGCACCCGCTCCTCCAGTGCGGCCCCCCTGATCCCGGCGGCGGCCGGGCCGAACGCCACGTCCTCCCGTACGGTCGGCATGAACAGCTGGTCGTCGGGGTCCTGGAAGACGATGCCGACCTTCTGCCGGATCTCGGCCATGTGCTGCTTGCCGACCGGCAGTCCGGCCACGGTCACCGCGCCGGTGCCGCCGCCCAGGATGCCGTTCAGGTGCAGGACGAGGGTGGTCTTGCCGGCGCCGTTCGGGCCGAGCAGCGCTACCCGTTCGCCGCGCGCGATCGAGAAATTCACGCCGAACAGGGCCTGGTGGCCGTCGGGGTAGGCGAAGGCGAGGCCGGAGACCTCCAGGGAAGCAGTACTCACAGAACCCATCCCAGCAGACAGACGACGAGGGCGGCCGAGGGGAGCGCGAGGGCGTACGACCACTGCGCCCGTGACGCGGTCACCTCGTCGATGACCGGCATCGAACCGGCGTACCCTCGGCTCACCATGGCCAGGTGCACGCGCTCCCCGCGCTCGTAGGAGCGGATGAACAGCGCGCCGGCGGACTTGGCGAGCACGCCCCAGTGGCGGACGCCCCGTGCCTCGAAGCCGCGCGACTCGCGGGCGATCCGCATCCGGCGCATCTCGTCGGTGATGACGTCGCCGTAGCGGATCATGAACGAGGCGATCTGGACGAGCAGCGGCGGCAGCTTCAGCCGCTGCAGCCCGAGCAGCAGCTCGCGCAGCTCGGTGGTGGCGGCCAGCAGCACGGAGGCGGCGACGCCGAGCGTGCCCTTGGCGAGTACGTTCCACGCACCCCACAGACCGTTGACGCTCAGCGAGAGGCCGAGCACGTGCACCCGCTCGCCCTCCGCCACGAACGGCATGAGCACCGCGAACGCCACGAACGGCACCTCGATCAGCAGCCGTTTGAGGAGGAAACCGGCGGGCACGCGCGCGTGGTACGCGACCTGGGCGAGCAGGACGGCGTACACCGCGAACGCCCACATCGCCTCGCGCGGGGTCGACACCACGACCACGACGAACGCGAAGACGGCCGCCAGCTTGGTGTGTGGCGGCAGGCCGTGCACGGGGGAGTGCCCGTGCCGGTAGAGGCGGTGCGCGTGTCCCGCTCCCATGTCACAGACCCGTGTTCACGGGCGAGACGTCCGCGCTGCGGCGCCTGCGCACCGCCCAGAACACCGCGCTGCCGGCGACGACGGTGACGCCGACGCCGATCACGCCCGCGAGGCCACCGGACAGCCGGGCGTCGGAGACGTCCTTGACGCCGTAGTCGGCGAGCGGGGAGTCGGCCGAGGCGTGCTTCTCGGCCTTCTTGTCGATGCCCTTGTCGTGGGCGACCTTCTCCAGGCCGTCGGGGTTGGCGGAGGCGTAGAAGCTCACAAACCCGGCGAGCACCAGCGAGGTGATCAGGCCGGTGATCCACAGCGTGCGCCGGGAGGTGCGCGCCGCGACGGGCGCCGTGGGCGCCGGCGCGTCCACCAGTGCGCCGTCCACGCGCAGCTTCAGGCGCTGCTGCAGGCCGCGCGCGCCGTGCACCAGGTCCGGGCGCACGGCGATGACCGCGCTCACCGTGAGCGCGGTGATCACAGCCTCGCCGATGCCGATCAGCACATGGACGCCGATCATCGCGGTCGCCACCTTGCCGATGGAGACGTCCGTGGTGCCGCCGACCGCGTACATGAGCGTGAAGGCGACGGCGGCGGCCGGCACGGAGAGCACGGCGGCGACGAAGGATGCCACGGTGACCGAGCGCCGCTTGCGGGGCAGGACGGCGAGCAGTCCGCGGAAGACGGCGTACGACACGACCGTGGTGACGATCGCCATGTCTGTGATGTTCACGCCGAGTGCGGTCAGCCCCCCGTCCGCGAACAGCACGCCCTGCATGAGCAGCACGACCGACACGCACAACACGCCTGTGTACGGGCCGACGAGGATCGCGGCGAGCGCACCGCCCAGCAGATGTCCGCTCGTTCCGGCCGCGACGGGAAAGTTGAGCATCTGTACGGCGAAGATGAACGCCGCCACCAGACCGGCCAGCGGGGCCGTCCGCTCGTCGAGTTCGCGGCGGGCGCCGCGCAGGCTCACGGCGATGGCGCCGGCGCCGATCACTCCGGTGACCGCGGAGGTGGGGGCGTCTATGAATCCGTCAGGTACGTGCACCGTACGATTTTAGAGGCTTGTTGCGAACCTTTTGCAAGAGAGATGAAGTCTCTCTCTCGCCGAGGCGCAAACCGGAATATGTGCGACATTGGATGGAAGCGGATGCACAGCTTTCGCATAGGTGACTGAGCGTGAGAGGGCGATCCGATGTCTGTAGTCGAGCAGTACGCGCGCGCCCACATCGTCACGGACGAGGAGGATCCGGGGGCCGTACCCGTAGTGCTGCGGTACGACCCCGACACCGATCCGCGCTCGGTCCGGGTCGGACTGCCCGGACCGCACGAGTGGACCTTCGAGCGCGCGCTGCTCGAACAGGGACTGCGGACGCCGGCCGAGAGCGGCGACGTACGGGTGTGGCCGTGCGGACGCGTCCAGGCCGTCGTGGAGTTCCACACCGCGCACGGCGTGGAAGTCGTCCAGTTCGAGTCGAAGGCGCTGCTCAGGTTCCTGCGCCGGACGTACACGGCCGAGCCCGTGCACAGCTGACGCGTTCCGGACCGCTCCGCTCCCCGGGGCGCCGAGCTCAGCTCCCCAGCTTCAGCAGCGTCGCGACGATCGGCCCGGCCGTGTCACCGCCGTGGCCGCCCGCCTGCACCACGCCGGCAGCGGCGAGATCGCCCTTGTACGCCGTGAACCAGCCGTTCGGCTTCTCCTGCCCGTCGACCTCCGCCGAGCCCGTCTTCGCGCCGTAGTCCGGGCCCAGGCCCGCCATCGCCTTGGCGGCCGTGCCGTAGGCCGCCGTGAACTGCATGACGTCCTTCAGCTCGGCCTGGGTCTTCGACGACAAGGTGCGCGAGGCCTTCGCCACCGTGCGGTTGTCCACCGTGGGGGACACCAGGTACGGCTGGTGGAAGACGCCCGTCCGTACCGTCGCCGCCACCGACGCCATGTTCAGCGGGTTCATGCGTACTCCGCCCTGGCCGATCAGCGAGGCGCCCATCTGTGCGCCGCTCTGCACCGGGACGGAGCCGTCGAACGAGGGGACGCCGACGGACCAGTTGTTCAGGCCGAGACCGTAGACCTGCTGGGCCTCCTTCGTCAGGTCGCTGTTGGACAGTTTCGGCGCGAAGTCGATGAAGGCGTTGTTGCAGGAGGCCCCGAAGCTCTGCTTGAACGTGCCCTTCTTGATCTCCGAGTCGGCGTCGTTGTGGAACGTCCAGCCGGCGAGCTTGTACGTCTTGGGGCAGGGGTGCTGAGCGTCCGGGGTGACGAGATCCTTCTCGAACAGCATCGTCGACGTCACGATCTTCATCGTGGAGCCGGGTGCCAGGGAGCCCTGGAAGGCGGTGTTGAAGCCGTGACCGCTGTTGGCGACCGCGAGGATCTCACCCGTCGAGGGCCGCAGGACCACCACCGAGGCGCGCGCCCGCTTCCCGACCTGCTGCTCGGCGGCCGCCTGGAGCGCTGGGCTCAGCGTCGTCCTCACGGTGCCCGGGGTGCCCTTGCTCAGCTCCATGAGCGTCTTGTCGGACAGCTTGGCCGCCTTCGACGCCTTGCCGCGCACCACGCGCAGCTCCACGCCCGCCTTGCCGCCCGCCTTCTTGCCGTACTTCTCGCGCAGTCCGTCCAGGACGGTGCCCAGCGACGGGTACCTGGCGGCCGTCAGCTCCGCGCCGTCCCGGTCCAGCGCCTTGACCGGCGGCGTGCCGGACTCGCCGGTGACGAGCGTGTCGCCGTCCTTCAGGTCCGGCTGGACCACGGAGGCGTGCCAGTCGACCAGTGGCTTGCCGTCGCTCGCCCGCCGCACGACGGTGAGCGAACTGCCGTACGCGAGCGGCTTGCTGAGGCCCTGGTGCGACACCGTCGCCTTCACGGAGAACGGCACCTTGGTGCCGGTGGCCCTGCCCGCGGTGAGTTTTACGTCCTTCAGGTGGGCGTCCTTGGAGTAGCCGGTGAGCAGGGCAGTGGCGGCGGCGGAGTCGTCGGTGGCGGCCGCCGCCTCGGTGACCCGTCCCTGCTGCCAGGCGGTGAGGAAGCGCGCGGAGGCGGTGCGGACCTCGGCGGCGGTGGGCGGGTCCGTCCTGACGGCCCTGTGGTCGGTCGTGGCGGTCCCCTCGTCGGCCGCCGCCCCGCCGCCGTACAGCGCGTAGACGCCGAACCCGGCGCCGCCGACGACCACGGCGATCATCCCGCCGAGCACGGCGGTTCCGGTCTTCCGTCGCTCGGCGACGCGCCTTCTCTTGCCCACAGCCTCAGTTCCTCCGCACCTTCCCCAGGGTCCCCGCAGCCCTCACACTCCCCAACGACGGCAACCACATTAAGGTCCCCGCCTTTGCGGGTGATGTCAGCCGGCACTCCGTAGCACGCTTGCGACAATCGGACCGGCCGCGTCGACGCCGTGCCCGCCGTCCTGGACCATCGCGGCGACGGCGACGTCGTTCCGGTACCCGGCGAACCAACTGTCGGACTTGGCCAGCCCGTCGGCCTCGGCCGATCCGGTCTTCGCTCCGATGTCCCCGCCGAGCCCGGACATGACGGTGGCCGCGGTGCCGCTGCGGGCGGTGCGGTTCATCATGGCGCGCAACTGCAGGACGGTGCTCTGCGACAGCCCGCGCGCGCGTGCCGGTTCGCGGTGGTCCAGGGCCAGCGGCACGATCACCGGCTGCCGGAAGGTGCCGGTCATCGCGGTCGCCGTCACGGAGGCCATGTTCAGGGGGCTCATCTGGACCTGGCCCTGGCCGATCAGGGCGGCCGCCGTGTCGGGGCCGCCGCTGGCGGGGACCCGGCCGTCGAAGGAGGGCACGCCGATCTTCCAGTTGTCCTGCCCGAGCCCGAACCGGTCCTGGGCCTCCTTGGTGAGGGAATCCACCTTCACCTCGTTGGCGAACTTCACGAACGCCGTGTTGCAGGAGCGGGCGAAGCTGTCGGAGAGGGTGGCCTTCTCGTCCGGGGCGAGGTCCTTGAGGTTGTGGAAGGTCTGGCTTTCGCTGATCGCGGACGGCGGACAGGGTGCCGGGCCGTTCGCGGTGGTCAGGCCGTTGTCGATGAGGGTCGCCGCGCTGACGATCTTCATCGTGGACCCGGGGGCGCGCTCGCCCAGGAGGGCCGCGTCGAAGCCGTCGTCGCGGTGGTTGGCCACGGCCAGGATCTCGCCCGTGCTGGGCTTCACGGCCACGAGGGACGCATCGGTGTACTTCCGCACGGCCGTCTCGGCCGCCGCCTGCACGCTCGCGCTGAGCGTCGTGTGCAGCGTGCCGGGCTTGCCCTTGGCGAGGGTGACGAGGGTGGTGTCGGCCGCGCTCTCCTCGCCCGTCGTGCCGCCGTGGCGTATCACCAGCTCCACACCGGGCCGGCCGCCGGTCCCGTCGCCGTACCGTTTGCGCAGTTCGTCCAGGATCGGGCCGAGGGACGGGTACTTCTCCTGCGTCAGCACCTTCCCGTCGCGGTCCACGGCCTCGATCTGCGGGGTCGCGGACTCGCCCGTCACCAGGGTGTCCCCCTTGCGCAGTCGCGGGTGGACGACGGAGGGCTGCCAGTCGACCAGCGCCCGGTAGGAGCTCTTGCCGCGCACGATCGCCAGGCGGCTCTCGTAGGTGAGCGGTCGGGTCCTGCCGTCGTACGACACCGTTGCCTCGACCGTGAAGGGCACGGTCGTCCCGGTGGCCGTACCGGGCGTGATGTGCACCTTGGTGATGTGCGCGTCGTGGCCGTACGCCGTCAGCAACTCCTCGGCCGCCTCGGGGAAGTTGGTGGCGGCCGCCGCGGTGGAGGCGTCCCCCTTCTCCCATGCGGCGAGGAACTTGCCGGCCGTCTCCTTGACCTCGTCGGTGCTCGGCGGGCCGCTCTTCACGACCGCGGGACTCCCGCCCGATCCCCCGTCACCGCTCAACGCGGACACGATGTTGTAGGCCCCGTACCCGGCCCCGCCCAGCATGACCGCACACGCGCCGCCTATGACGGCGACCTTGACTCCGCTGCGCATCGCGCGCATCCCTCCCCGTTGTCCCCGTGAGGACCTGCCAGGCATCCAGATTCCTGAACGCGTTCAAAAGCAGGTCGCGGAGGAACTGTAAGCGGTTGTGGGGCCCCTGTGGCCGGAGTTGCCGATTGTTGTCCGAACGGAGACGTTGCCGTCTACACCAGGTGTCCAGCCGCATCCGTGACCGCCAGGGGTCGATGGGGCGGCCTGGCCCGTGAGGAGCGGCGGGCACGGTGTGTGCCGGAGCGGACCGAACCCCTGCTGGGCATGCATCGACAGGTATGGCGGGCCACCGAGTGTCAAGCCCCGAAATGCCGTGCCATGACGCGATCCGCCGGCCGGGGCTTACTTGAGGGGCGGGCTCACCCGGAGTGTGCGGCCCGTCAGCGTCGTACGGGACAGTCCTGGCGGCGCGGTGTACGGGACAGGAATCCCGCTGTCGAAACCGTCCACAAAGTTTTCATCGCAATTCGATGATTCATACCAATTTTCGCCATAGAAGGAGAATTCCTATGCCTCGCATACCTCACGGCCGAGGTCTGGTCATGCTCGCCACCTCGGCTGCGCTGGCAGTAGGCGGCGTGATGCTGCCTGCCAGTGCATTCGCCTCGACATCTCACAGCGATGTCTCCGCCAGGACGGCGGTCGTAAGCCACGCCGACCACGGCGGGGGCGACCACGGAGGCAAGGATAAGAAGCACAAAAAGGATAAGGACCGTAAGAAGGGCAGGAAGGGCAAGCCCAAGGACATCAAGAACATGCCGGGCTGCCACTTCTATGACGGCGAAGTCTTCTGCAAGCCGCCGAAGCAGGACCCGCCGAAGCAGGATCCGCCCAAGCAGGACCCGCCGAAGCAGGATCCGCCCAAGCAGGATCCGCCCAAGCAGGATCCGCCCAAGCAGGACCCGCCCAAGCAGGACCCGCCCAAGCAGGACCCGCCGAAGCAGGACCCGCCGAAGCAGGATCCGCCCAAGTAGGACCCGCCGCAGCGGGTACCTAGCCCGCTGTAAATTCGGCCGCCAACGACCAGGACGGCCCGGCAGCCTGCCGGGCCGACCTGATGCATCCGTCGAGCTAGACCCAGGTGTCCAGCCACATCCGCGAGCGCCAGGAGTCGATCGGGACGGCCTGGCCCGTGTACAGCGGCCAGAAGTAGATGAAGTTCCAGGCGATCAGCAGAACCAGCACGCCCGCAGCCGAGGCGCCGATCACCCGGCGGGTGTCGCTGGAGCCCGGCGGGCCGACGATCGCGCCGATCATCATCGCCACCGCGAGACACAGGAACGGCAGGAAGACGACCGCGTAGAACAGGAAGATCGTCCGCTCCTGGTACATGAACCAGGGCAGGTATCCGGCCGCGATCCCGCAGGCGATGGCACCGGCCCGCCAGTCGCGGCGCAGCAGCCACCGCCACAGCACGTACAGGATCGCGAAGCAGGCCGCCCACCACAGCAGCGGCGTGCCGATGGCCAGCACCTCCCGCGCGCACTTCTGGCCGGCGTCGGCCGGGCAGCCGTCGGTGCCGGGGGAGGGGGACTCGTAGAAGTACGACACCGGGCGGCCCAGCACGATCCAGCTCCACGGGTTGGACTGGTACGTGTGCGGGGACGACAGCCCGATGTGGAACTTGTAGACCTCGTGCTCGTAGTGCCACAGGCTGCGCAGCCAGTCCGGAAGGAACGTCCAGCTGCCGCCCCTGCCGTCGGTCGCCGCCCAGTTGCGGAAGTAGCCGCCGGTGCCGTCGGCCGGGGAGAGGATCCAGCCGGTCCAGGAGGCGAGGTAGACGGCGATCGCCACCGGGACGGTCGCGAGGAACGTGATGCCCGTGTCGTACTTGAGGACTGCGACGTACGGGTGCCGGGCGCCGGCCACCTTGCGGGCGCCGACGTCCCACAGCACCGCCATCACACAGAACGCGGCCAGGATGTACAGGCCGTTCCACTTCGTGCCGAGGGCCAGGCCCAGCATCAGCCCGGCGCCCCAGCGCCAGGGCCGCCAGCCGAAGCGGAAGGTGTCCCCCACGTGCTGGTCGGGACGTACCCGGCCGTCGGGCCCGGCCGGCAGCGCGGCGGCCAGTTTCTCCCGGGACCTGTCCCGGTCGATGATCAGGCAGCCGAACGCGGCCACCACGAAGAACATCAGCACGCCGTCGAGGAGCGAGGTCCGGCTCATCACGAAGTGCAGGCCGTCCACCGCCATCAGCGCGCCCGCCAGACACCCGAGGAACGTCGAGCGGAACATCCGGCGGCCGATCCGGCACAGCATCAGGACCGAGAGGGTCCCCAGCAGCGCTGTCATGAACCGCCAGCCGAAGGGGTTGAACCCGAACATCAGCTCGCCGAGGCCGATGACGTACTTGCCCACCGGCGGGTGCACGACATACGCCGCGTCGGTGGGGATCGCCAGATGGCCGTGGGTCTGCAGCACCAGGTCGTTGGCGTTCTTGTCCCAGTTGACCTCGAAACCGCGGTGGACGAGCGACCAGGCGTCCTTGGCGTAGTACGTCTCGTCGAATATCACCGCGCGCGGGCTGCCCAGGTTCCAGAACCGCATCAGGCCCGCCATCAGCGTCACCAGCAGCGGACCGCCCCAGCCCGACCAGCGCGTGATCCGCTCCGCCAGGACCGGCGGGACGCCCAGCACCTGCCACAGGCGCGGGCTCGGCTCGGCGTACGGCGGCACCAGGCGGTCGCGTACGTCGCCCGTCGGCGCGTCCGTGGCGGGCGTGTAGCCGAATCGGCGCAGCCGCCGCTGCCACGACGGCCGCTGGTCGTGCGGTGCCTGGCCCTGCCGGAGGTCCGTGGAGGACGCGGTACTGGTCACCGCGCCATCGTAGGGAACCGTTCTGTGTGAGTCCCGTGCATGGGTGGTACCGGTCGGGGCGGGATCGCGTTCGGCCGCCTCCCGCGGCCGTCCTCGGGGAGGAGCCGGGCCACGTCCCTGGGAGGATGGGGGCGTGACTGGAACCCTTGTCCTTGCAGGTACCCCCATCGGCGACATCGCGGACGCGCCGCCCCGGCTGGCCGAGGAGCTGACGGGCGCCGACGTCGTCGCCGCCGAGGACACGCGGCGGCTGCGCCGGCTCACCCAGGCGCTGGGCGTGACCACCAAGGGCCGCGTGGTGTCGTACTTCGAGGGCAATGAGTCCGCCCGCACCCCCGAGCTGGTCGAGGAGCTGCTCGGCGGCGCGCGCGTGCTGCTCGTGACGGACGCGGGGATGCCGTCGGTCTCCGACCCGGGATACCGGCTGGTCGCGGCCGCCGTGGAGAAGGACATCCGGGTCACCGCCGTGCCCGGGCCGTCCGCCGTGCTCACCGCCCTCGCCCTGTCCGGGCTGCCCGTCGACCGGTTCTGTTTCGAGGGCTTCCTGCCGCGCAAGGCCGGGGAGCGGCTGTCCCGGCTGCGGGAGGTCGCCGACGAGCGGCGGACGCTCGTCTACTTCGAGGCCCCGCACCGCCTCGACGACACCCTCGCCGCCATGGCCGAGGTCTTCGGCGCGGACCGGCGCGCCGCCGTCTGCCGCGAGCTGACCAAGACGTACGAGGAGGTGCGGCGCGGTCCCCTCGCGGAGCTTGCGCAGTGGGCAGCCGAGGGCGTCCGCGGGGAGATCACCGTCGTGGTGGAGGGCGCTCCCGAGTCCGGGCCCGAGGAACTCGACGCCGGGGAACTGGTCCGCCGGGTGCGGATCCGGGAGGAGGCGGGCGAGCGGCGCAAGGAGGCGATCGCGGCGGTGGCGGCGGAGGCCGGGCTGCCGAAGAGGGTCGTGTTCGACGCGGTGGTGGCGGCCAAGCGCTCCGCGACATGAGCCGTCTGCGCACCCTCTGAGCAGGGCGCTTCTCCCATGAGCGCGCGCCCCATGCGAGGGCAAAAAGGCCGGTACCGAAAGCAAAGCGCAGCCCCTTGGCCAAGGCCGCTTTGGCAAGGAACGTCCAAAACGCCTCCAACACTCGACAGGCCTGATGCATTCGCTGCGGCGAAGGCGTCCACTGGTCAAAGGGACGCACCCGTCCCGCGTCCCAGGGGATTCCGGGGAATCCCTGCGCCGGGACGCTTGTCCAGCGGACAACAGGAGCTGGCATGAGTGAGATCGCAGGGCAGTCCGGCCACCGCGGTACCGCCACCGCCGTCGTTCACGAGTCGTACGCGTTCGCGTGCATGCGATGCGGGCACGGCTGGGAGCAGTCGTACGAGATAGAGCACCACACGGACGCCGGCGGCCATGAGTTCGTGATGTACGTGGCCGACGGCCAGGTCGTGCCGTCCCCGCTGAGCCGCCCCGCGTGCCACAACTGCGACGGTCACGTCGTGCGGATCATGCGCGCGGGCCAGGTCTCGTCGGCGCGCAGCGCGGCCGGGCACCACCGTGGCAGCGTGCCGGCGGCCGGACCGGTGGAGGTCCCCGCGGTGCCGGACGGGTCGGCCGTGAGCGCCCGGGCCTCCGAGGCCAAGGGCCACCACCACTGGCACCTGTCCGATCTCCTGCACCCCTTCCAGCGCCGGGCGAGCTGAGCGGATCACCGGCGTTCGCACGGATGAGCCTTTCGTAGGATCGGAGCATGCCTTCGAACGCCGGCCGTGCCGCCCAGGACGACAAGAACGACAAGAGCGCCGCACCGCCGCTCCCGGAGCCCCTCCGGGTGCCCGTCGCCGACTCCCACACCCACCTCGACATGCAGTCAGGCACCGTCGAGGAGGGCCTCGCCAAGGCCGCGTCGGTGGGCGTGACGACGGTCGTGCAGGTCGGCTGCGACATCAAGGGTTCGCAGTGGGCCGCCGAGACGGCCGCCGCGTACGGGAACGTGCACGCGACCGTCGCCCTCCACCCGAACGAGGCCCCGCGCATCGTCCACGGCGACCCCGACGGCTGGTCCCGGCAGGGCGCCCGCGAGCCGGGCGGCGACGCCGCGCTGGACGAGGCCCTCGCCGAGATCGACCGGCTGGCCGGGCTGCCCCATGTGAAGGGCGTCGGCGAGACGGGGCTGGACCACTTCCGCACCGGCCCCGAGGGCAAGGCCGCCCAGGAGAGGTCCTTCCGCGCCCACATCGAGATCGCCAAGCGGCACGGCAAGGCCCTCGTGATCCACGACCGCGACGCTCACGCCGACGTCCTGCGCGTCCTGAAGGAGGAGGGCGCCCCCGAGCGCACCGTCTTCCACTGCTACTCCGGCGACGCCGAGATGGCCGAGATCTGCGCCCGCGAGGGCTACTTCATGTCCTTCGCCGGCAACGTCACCTTCAAGAACGCCCAGAACCTCAGGGACGCCCTCGCGGTCGCCCCGCTGGACCTGGTCCTCGTGGAGACGGATGCGCCCTTCCTCACCCCGGCGCCGTACCGCGGACGGCCCAACGCCCCGTATCTCGTTCCGGTCACGGTGCGTGCGATGGCCGCCGTGCGCGGCATCGACGAGGATGCGCTGGCGACGGCGCTGGGCGCGAACACCGCCCGCGCCTTTGATTACTGACAGTGTCTGAATCGTAACTGGCCGATAACGCTCACGAGGGCTCTGCTCGGGCCCGACCGTGACCGTGCGTCGTCGTGGCGACCGTGCGTAGTCGTGCCGCTTTGGAGAGTGACCGGCGCTCCGCTAGGTTCTGGGGGCCCGATCCGGACCCCTCTGGCCCTCTGGAGCGTGTCGGCGTGAGCAACTCGCAGTACGAGACGTACGAGCCGTACGGTCACGACTCCTCCGTACACACCGCGGAGACGCTGCCGTACGGGATGTACGAGGACACCTACCGGCCTGCTTACGAGGCCGAGGCGTACTTCGTCACCGAGCCGGTGCTGCCGCTGCCGAGGCAGGTGGCGAGCATGCCCGAGGAGGTGTTTCCGGAGTCCGAGGCGCCCGCGGGGGCGGGAGAGCCGGGTGTGCCCGCGGGGGTGGGCGAACCGGGTGTGCACGCGGGGGTGGGCGAACCGGATGTGCACGCGGGGGCGGGGGAGCCGGGTGTGCACGCCGGAGTGAGCGGGCGTGCTGCGCGCCGGCGCAAGGCGCGCTACGCCGAGCGCCCGGAATCCGCTGTGCGCCGTCTGCTGCCGCAGGCGCTGGTCGTCGCGTTTCTGGCCGGTGGCACCACCGCCTTCGTCGCCAAGGACAAGGCGATCGAGCTGAACGTCGACGGCAGCCGGCAGACCCTGCACACCTTCGCCGACGACGTGTCGGAGGTGCTCGCCGAGAAGGGCGTACGCGTGGGGGCGCACGACTTGGTCGCGCCCGCCCCGGGCGTGCCGCTCACGAGCGGCGACGAGGTCGCCGTGCACTACGGTCGCCCCGTACGGTTGACGCTGGACGGCGCGCAGCGCGAGGTGTGGACGACGGCGCACACGGTGGACGGGGCGCTCAGGGAGCTGGGGGTGCGCCCGGAGGGCGCATACCTGTCCGCCTCGCGCTCGAAGAGCATCGGACGCGCCGGGCTCGCGCTCGACGTGCGCACCGAGCGCGCCGTCACGGTCATGGCGGACGGTCGCACCCGCACCATCCGGACCAACGCGGCCAGCGTCCGCGAGGCCATCGAGGAGGCCGGCGTCACCCTGCACGGCGAGGACATCACGTCCGTCCCGCCCGACAGCTTCCCGCGCGACGGGCAGACGGTGACCGTGCTGCGGGTGACCGGCACCAGGGAGGTGCACGAGGAGCAGATCCCCTTCCAGGTGGAGCGGACCGAGGATCCTTCCCTCTTCACGGGCACCGAGGTCGTCGAACAGGCCGGGGAGCCCGGGCTGCGGCGGGTCACCTACTTCCTGCGCACCGTCAACGGTGTCCGGGAGAAGCCGCGCCCGGAGAAGTCCGAGGTGGTACGGAAGCCACGCAAACAGCGGGTGAAGGTGGGCACCAAGCCCAAGCCGCACTCCGTGCACGGCGCCGACCATCTCAACTGGCGTGGTCTCGCCGCCTGCGAGTCCGGCGGCCGCCCGCACGCCGTGGACCCCTCGGGGTCGTTCGGCGGGCTCTACCAGTTCGACGCGCTCACCTGGCAGAGCCTCGGTGGCAGCGGACGCCCGCAGGACGCGTCGGCGGAGGAGCAGACGCTCCGTGCGAAGAAGCTGTACGTGCGCCGGGGTGCGAGCCCCTGGCCGCACTGCGGGGCGCGGCTGCACGGGTGAGCGCCGGGAGCCGGACGAAGGGCCCCCGGCAGCCCCGTACCCTTGTCCCGTGACCAGCCCCACCCCCGACGCCCTTCTCGGCCCCGCCGACATCCGTGAGCTCGCGGCAGCGCTCGGTGTCCGTCCCACCAAGCAGCGCGGCCAGAACTTCGTGATCGACGCCAACACGGTCCGCCGTATCGTCCGCACCGCCGGGGTCCGCCCCGACGATGTGGTCGTCGAGGTCGGCCCGGGGCTCGGTTCCCTCACGCTCGCGCTGCTGGAGGTCGCCGACCGGGTCACCGCCGTCGAGATCGACGACGTCCTGGCAGCCGCGCTGCCCGCGACCATCGCGGCGCGCATGCCGGAGCGCGCCGACCGGTTCGCGCTGGTGCACTCCGACGCGATGCACGTCGCCGAACTGCCCGGCCCCGCACCGACGGCTCTGGTGGCGAACCTGCCCTACAACGTGGCCGTACCGGTGCTGCTGCACATGCTCGACACCTTTCCGAGCATCGAGCGCACGCTCGTGATGGTGCAGTCCGAGGTCGCCGACCGGCTGGCCGCCGCGCCCGGCTCCAAGGTGTACGGCGTCCCGTCCGTGAAGGCCAACTGGTACGCCGACGTGAAGCGGGCCGGTGCCATCGGGCGTAACGTCTTCTGGCCCGCGCCGAACGTCGACAGCGGGCTGGTCTCGCTCGTCCGACGGGCCGAACCGATCAGGACGACGGCCTCGAAGGCGGAGGTCTTCGGAGCCGTCGATGCCGCGTTCGCACAGCGCCGCAAGACCCTGCGGGCGGCGCTCGCCGGCTGGGCCGGGTCCGCGGCCGCCGCCGAGGCTGCCCTGGTCGCGGCCGGCGTCTCGCCACAGGCGCGCGGGGAGTCGCTGACGGTGGAGGAGTTCGCTCGGATCGCCGAGCAGAGGGAGGCGGGCAAGTGAGCGTGACGGTCCGGGTACCGGCGAAGGTCAACGTCCAGCTCGCAGTCGGTGCCGCCCGCCCCGACGGGTTCCACGACCTCGCCAACGTCTTCCTCGCCGTCGGCCTGTACGACGAGGTCACCGTCACGCCGGCGGACGAGCTCCGCGTCACCTGCGAGGGCCCGGACGCCGACCAGGTCCCCCTGGACGGCACGAACCTCGCCGCGCGCGCGGCCGTCGCGCTCGCCGCGCGCCGGGGCATCGAGCCGGCCGTGCACATCCACATCGCCAAGGACATCCCGGTCGCGGGCGGCATGGCGGGCGGCAGCGCGGACGGCGCGGGCGCCCTGCTCGCCTGCAACAGCCTCTGGGGCGCCGGGGCCTCGCGCGCCGAGCTGCTCGCCATCTGCGCCGAACTGGGCAGCGACATCCCGTTCAGCCTGGTCGGGGGCGCGGCCCTCGGGACCGGGCGCGGCGAGCAGCTGACCGCCCTCGAGGTCGGCGGCACCTTCCACTGGGTCTTCGCGATGGCCGAGCGCGGGCTGTCCACGCCCGCCGTCTTCCGCGAGTTCGACCGCCTCGCCGAGGGCCGTGCCATCCCTGTACCGGTCGCCTCGCCCGACGTCCTCGACGCACTCGCCAAGGGCGACCCCGACGCGCTCGCTGCCGCCGTCTCCAACGATCTCCAGCCGGCCACGCTCTCCCTCTTCCCCGAACTGGCCGACACCCTCGCCGCGGGGCGCGACGCAGGTGCCCTCACCGCGCTCGTCTCCGGCTCCGGGCCCACGACGGCCTTCCTCGCCCGCGATCCGGAGTCGGCCTCGAAGATCGCCGAGGCTCTCCAGGCCTCCGGCACCTGCCGCACGGTGCGCACGGCGACGGCGCCCGCGCCCGGCGCGACCGTGCTCGAACCGGCGCGCGAAACGGGAGTGCGCGCCGGCGCCTGACGCTGTCCCGCGCGCCCGGGCGGGTGTCGCCGGCCTGCTGCGCTGCCCGGGACGACCGTCCCCGGCGGGCGCTGACCAGCACCGGGAGGGGGCCCCGTCGCCTCCGACTACGCTGGAAGGTCGATCGTCCCCCTTGGCAGGAGTGAAATGGCCGTCAACCTGGTCAATGTCGAGAACGTCAGCAAGGTGTACGGCACCCGTGCCCTGCTGGAGGGCGTCTCGCTCGGTGTGTCCGAGGGTGACCGGATCGGTGTGGTGGGCCGCAACGGCGACGGCAAGACCACCCTCGTCCGGATGCTCGCCAAGCTGGAGGAGGCCGACACCGGACGCGTCACCCACTCCGGCGGGCTGCGCCTCGGCGTGCTCACCCAGCACGACTCCCTCGACCCCGCCGCCACCGTCCGCCACGAGGTCATCGGCGACATGGCCGACCACGAGTGGGCCGGCAACGCCAAGGTCAGGGACGTGCTGACCGGGCTCTTCGGCGGGCTCGACCTGCCCGGGTTCCCGAAGGGGCTCGACACCGTCATCGGGCCGCTGTCCGGCGGCGAGCGGCGCCGTATCGCCCTTGCCAAGCTGCTCATCGAGGAGCAGGACATGATCGTCCTCGACGAGCCCACCAACCACCTCGACGTCGAGGGCATCGCCTGGCTCGCCCGGCACCTGCAGAACCGCCGCTCGGCACTCGTGTGCGTGACCCACGACCGGTGGTTCCTCGACCAGGTCTGCACCCGCATGTGGGACGTACAGCGCGGCGACGTCTACGAGTACGAGGGCGGCTACTCCGACTACGTCTTCGCGCGAGCGGAGCGCGAGCGGATCGCCGCCACCGAGGAGGCCAAGCGGCAGAACCTGATCAGGAAGGAGCTGGCCTGGCTGCGGCGCGGGGCGCCCGCGCGTACCTCCAAGCCGCGCTTCCGGGTCGAGGCCGCCAACGAGCTGATCGCGGACGTGCCGCCGCCCCGGGACAGCAGCGAGCTGATGAAGTTCGCCTCCTCGCGCCTCGGCAAGACGGTCTTCGACCTCGAGGACGTCAGCGTGCAGGCCGGGCCCAAGGTGCTGCTCAAGCACGTCACCTGGCAGCTCGGCCCCGGCGACCGCATCGCCCTCGTCGGAGTCAACGGAGCCGGCAAGACCTCCCTGCTGCGGGCCATGGCCGAGGCGGCGCGGACCGAGGGGGAGACGCAGCCGGCCGGCGGGCGCGTCGCCGTCGGCAAGACCGTCAAGCTCGCCTACCTCTCCCAGGAGGTCGCCGAACTCGACCCCGCCTTGCGGGTCCTGGAAGCCGTCCAGCGGGTCCGCGAGCGCGTCGACCTCGGCAAGGGGCGCGAGATGACCGCCGGGCAGCTGTGCGAGACGTTCGGCTTCAACAAGGAGAAGCAGTGGACGCCGGTCGGCGACCTGTCGGGTGGTGAGCGACGGCGCCTGCAGCTCCTGCGCCTCCTCATGGACGAGCCCAACGTCCTCTTCCTCGACGAGCCCACCAACGACCTCGACATCGAGACCCTCACCCAGCTCGAGGACGTCCTCGACGGCTGGCCCGGTTCGATGATCGTCATCTCTCACGACCGGTTCTTCGTGGAGCGCACCACGGACCGGGTGTTCGCCCTCCTCGGCGACAGCACCCTGCGGATGCTGCCGCGCGGCATCGACGAGTACCTGGAGCGGCGGCAGCGGATGGAGGAGGCGGTCGCCGCGCAGTCCGCAGCCGCGGCGCCCCGGCCGGCCGCGGCGGAGAAGAGCGCCGCCGACCAGCGGGCCGCCAAGAAGGAACTCCAGCGGATCGAGCGCCAGTTGGACAGGATCTCCGAGAAGGAGTCCAAGCTGCACGCCCAGATCGCCGAGAACGCCACCGACTTCGCGAAGGTCGCCGAACTGGACGCCGAGTTGCGGGATCTGGCCGGGGAGCGTGAGGAACTGGAGCTGCGCTGGCTGGAGCTGGCGGAAGACGCGTAGAACGAAGGCGCGCACGCCGTTGTGCGAGATAGGCGTGCGCGCCGTGGTGTCAGAAAGGCGTGCGCGCCGTGGTGTGAGAGTGCCGTGCGCGCAGGGCTCGTACGCCGTTGTGCTGGGCGGGAGCGTGTGCTGCGCGACCGTGCACCCCTCTGCGTCGCGCGCACCCTGGCGTGTGCGGCGTGAATCAGCCGCGCGCAAGGCTGTTGCGTGCGCCGCGTGAAGGGGGCGTGAAGGCGCATAACGGCGGCATCACGGGCCGGTTCTCCCTTGGGAACAGGCGCGGATCCGAGCCCGTGCGCTGTCCGTGGCGGGTGATAGAAAGAGCCGTCTGAGAACTTTCTGAGTACGACCTTGGGTCCGTGAACGAACCTCAGGGCGTGGCTAAAAATCAGTGAACGAGGGGGAAGAGCGCTGATGACTCAGCCGCCCGACCAGCCGCCGCAGGGTGGCTTCGGAGCACCGCAGGACCAGCCGCCGCAGGGCGGTGGATTCGGCGCTCCGCAGTCGCCGCCTCCCGGGCCGGCCCAACCGCCCCAAGTGCCGTCCCAGGCACCGGCTCAGCCTCCTCAACCCCCGCAGCCCCAGCCCGGTTACGGCTACCCGCAGCAGCCCGCCCCCTACGGGCAGCCGGGCCCGTACGGTGCCCCCGGCGCACCCGGAGCCGGCGCGCCGGGCCCCTATGCCCAGCCCCCTCAGCCCGCCCGGTCCGGCCCCTACGCCCAGCCCCAGCAGCCGGGCCCGTACGCCCCCCAGCCCGGTTACGGCTTCCCGCAGCAGCCGCCCCAGTACCCGGGCGCCCCCGGCGGCGCGCCCTTCGGCGGGAAGCCGGCGTCCAAGGGCAGGACAGCGCTGATCATCGGCGCCGCGGTGGCCGCGCTGGTCGTCATCGGCGGCGCCGTCTATGCGGTCACGAGCGGTGACGGCGACGGCAAGAAGGATCCGGTCGCCCAGAAGAGCGACGACGGCAAGCAGTCCTCCTCCGGCGCGCCGGTCAACCCCGGTGACGGCAGCGGCGACGGCGGTGCGGACCCGGAGAACCTCAACGACGGCCGCAAGCCCGGCGAGGCGAAGGTGCTCTGGTACAAGGACGCGCCCGACGCCCCCGGTTCCGGCGCCGACGCGCCCGGCATGTGGATCACCGGCAAGACGGCGGTGAAGGCGGCGTACAAGCAGGTCGTCGCCTACGACGTCGGCAACGGCAACCCCACGTGGGACCCGATCACCTTCCCGCAGAAGATCTGCGCGGTCACCCCGCAGAAGTCGGCCGACGACAAGATCGTCGTGGCGTACATGAGCGGCGTCAGCGACCGTGCCAAGTGCAACCAGCTCCAGCAGATCGACCTGAGCACCGGCGAGAAGGGCTGGACCGCCCAGGTCGCCGACGGCGAGCTGTTCGACAGCGCGATCAGCATCGAGCTGACCGTCAGCGGGAAGACGCTGATGGTGAGCCGCTCGCAGTCGGGCACGGCGTACGACCTCGGCACCGGCCGTAAGTTGTACGACAAGAAGAGGTACGGCTCGGCCTGTTTCCCGAGCGCGTTCGCGGGCGGTCCGGGCCGGCTGGTCCAGGTGGCCTCCTGCGGTGCCGGCGGCAGCAACGAACACGACGAGATCCAGGAACTCGACCCGGCCACCGGCAAGGTCAAGTGGACGCAGCCGGTCAAGAAGGGCTGGACGGTCGCGCGGACGTACTCCCTCGACCCGCTCGTGGTCTACCTGACCAACGAGAGCAAGAAGGCCTGGAACATCTCCACCTTCACCAAGGACGGCAAGTTCCGCTCGGAGGTCAAGGTGAACGAGAAGTTCGCCCCGCACTGCGGCTGGGCGATCCTCGCGCGCGACCTGCAGGGCTGCCAGGGCGTCGCCGTGGACGCCGACACGCTCTACCTGCCCACCGACACCACGAGCAGCGCCAACGAGATCGTCGCCGTCAGCCTGGCCGACGGCAAGGAGAAGTGGCGCGTCAAGTCGCCGGCGGACGAACCGATGTCCCCGGTGAAGACCGAGGGCGGCAAGCTCATCGCGTATGTGCAGCCGTCGTACGACGCGGGCGGCCAGATCGTGTCGATCCCGACCACCGGCGGCACGCACACCACGACCAAGCTGCTGCAGAACCCGGCGGGCACCGCCCGGACCGAGAACGGCTTCTTCGACGGGGACGTCGAGTGGGCCGACGGACGCTTCTTCATCTCCTCCTCCCGGCTGTCCGGCAACGACGAGTCGAAGGAGAAGCTGATGATGGCCTTCGGCAAGTGAGCCCCGGCCCGTCTCCCGTCGTCCTCCCGCCGTCCGGCCCCGATAGCTTCACCGAGGTACCTCCGTCATGACCCAGCCGCCCCCGCCGCCGAACCAGCCGCCGCACCAGCCCCCGCCGCAGGGCGGTTTCGGCCCGCCCCAGGACCAGCCGCCCACGGCCCCTCCGGCGCCCCCGACCCCGCCGTCCCACCAGCCCCCGCCGACACCCCCGACCCCGCCGGGCTTCCAGAAGAACCCCCAGCCCGGCTACGGCTACCCGCAGCAGCCCCCGGCGCCTCAGACGCCCCAGCCCCAGCCCGGCTACGGCTATCCCCAGGCCCCGCAGCCCGGTTACGGCCACCCCCAGACGCCCCAGACCCCGCAGCCGCCCCAGCCCGGCTACGGCTACCCGGGTGCGCAGCAGAACCCGTACAGCCAGTCGGCCCCGCCCACGGTCCCGTACGCCCAGCAGCAGGGCTACGGCTACCCGGGCGGCCCTGCCGCGCCGATGCCGCCGCAGCCGGCGCAGCCCGGCGGCGGGAAGAGCAACGCCGCCCTCGTCATCATCGTCGCGGCGCTCGTCGTGATCGCCCTGATCGTCGGCGGCGGTGTCTGGTACGCCAAGTCCTCCGGGGACGACGGCAAGAAGAACGACACCGCCGGCTCGAGCGGGGGCACGGGCGGCAAGGACGGCTCCGGGGGCACGTCCACCCAAGGCAAGGAGAAGGTGCCGGCGAACACCGCCGCAGGCGTCCTCTTCCAGGTGCCGCTGCCCCAGACGGACGACACCGTCGTCACCGCGGGCTCCTGGCTGACCGACAAGGTGTACGCCAAGAGCGGGGTCGCGGAGGTCGTCGGCTACGACCCCGCGAGCGGGAGCAAGCTGTGGACGCTCAAGCTGCCCGGCCCGGTGTGCACGGCCGCCAAGCACGTCACCGAGGACGGCAGGACGGCGATCGTCTTCCAGCCGAAGATGCCGCCGAAGAACTCCTCCGCGGGATGCAGCCAGGTCGCGGCCGTCGACCTCGCCAAGGGCACCAAGCTGTGGACGAAGACGGTCAAGTCCGGTGACACCCCGATCGCCCTCGACAACGTGACGGTCTCTCAGCACACCGTCGCGGTCGGCAGCACCAACGGCGGTGCCGCGTTCGACATCGAGTCCGGCAAGGTGCTGTGGCAGCCGAAGCCGGGTGACACCTGCTTCGACGCCGGGTACGGCGGCGGCGCCAAGCTGGTCGCGGTGCGCAAGTGCGGCAGCTACGGCAACCGCCAGCTGCACATCCAGACCATCGACCCGACGTCCGGGAAGGTGATCTCCGACTACCAGATGTCCGCGGGCATCGAGTACGCCAGCGTCGTCTCGACCGACCCGCTGGTGGTGGCCTCCGACGTCGGCAACAGTGCGGGCGACGGCAGCGGAGTCTCGGACTACTTCTCCATCGACAACAAGACCGGCAAGCTGATCACCCGCATCTCCGCGCCCGGCGACACCTACGCAGGCCGCTGCGACGGCATCAGCCGCGTCGAGGCCTGCAAGGGGATCGTCGCCGGCGGCGGCAGGCTGTACGTGCCGACCGAGGAGCACGACGGCACCGGCAAGTACAGCAAGACCAACGAGATCGTCTCCTTCGACCTGGCCACCGGTAAGCAGACCGGCCAGCGCGCCCAGGCCGGCGACGGCTACACGATCATCCCGCTGCGCATGGACGGCGGCAACCTGCTCGCCTACAAGCGTCCGCCGTACGACAAGGGCGGCCAGATCGTCACCCTCGACGGCGGCTCCTTCAAGGCGACCGAGCTGCTGGAGAACCCGGCCACGCCGGACGTGCGGCGGGCGGAGGCCACGATGCTCCCGGACTACGCGGAGATCCTGTACGGGCAGGGCCGGCTGTACATGTCGGCCGTGTACGCGCACAAGGCCTCGTACGGCAAGGAGTACCTGGTGCTCGCGTTCGGCGCGGGCGCCTGATCGCACGCCCCCGGACGCTTCAGGGCGCCGGGGGCGAATGCCAGGTATTACCAGGGAGTGCCCCGGATTTCATCGATCCGGGGCACTTCTCCTGCATAGGGGCAGCGCGACGTCGAACAAGCGTGTAGCTTCCGGGGTCATGAAGGGCGGGGTACCGGGGGCCCTCTGTCGTTGTGGGCCGGTGGGCGTCCATAGTGGGGCATCCATGGGGGGGACTGGGGGGTTGCTCTATGGGAGTGCGGCTCATGGTCGTCGACGACCATCGCCTGCTCGCGGAGGCGTTGGCGTCGGCGTTGAAGCTGCGCGGGCACCGGGTGCTGGCGGCGGCGGCGCCCGCCGCGGGTGCGGCTGATCTGGTGATCGCGCGGGCGCCGGAGGTGTGCCTGCTGGGTACGGCGGGGCCGGCCGAACCGGGGGCCTTCGACCCGGTGGTGAAGATCAAGCGGGAGCGGCCGCAGGTCGCGGTGCTGGTGCTGGGGCCGGTGCCGTCGCCGCGGGGCATCGCGGCGGCCTTCGCGGCCGGGGCGTCGGGGTACGTGCGGCACGACGAGCGGATCGAGGGGGTCGAGCGGGCCATCATGAAGGCCCGGGCGGGGGAGGCGGCGGTGGCCCCGCAGCTGCTGCAGGGGGCCTTCGGCGAGCTGCTCAATCCGGCGGCCCAGCCCGACGACGAGGGGCAGCGGCTGCTGCAGATGCTCACGCCGCGGGAGGTGGAGGTGCTCGTACGGGTGGCCGAGGGGGAGGACACCCGGCTGATCGCGGCCGGTATGGGCATCGCGCCCAGCACCGCGCGTACGCATGTGCAGCGGGTGCTGATGAAGCTGGGTGTGGGTTCGCGCCTGGAGGCGGCGGCGCTGGCGGCGCGGACGGGTTTGCTGGACCGGGCGGGCCCGCTACCGGACTCGTCGGGGCCGGAGCTGTAGGCGGCTCCGACCCCGAGGCCGATCGGGGGCGGGGACGCTTCCCGGCGCCGGCGGGGTGGCTCCCCCGCAGCCACGTTCGGTGCGTTTGCAGCAGGCGGTGCTGCAGTTCCCCAGGGGCGCGGGGCTGTGTCGATATGCGGCTCCGCCGCGTGGGCGCGACCAGCCACGACGGACCCGCAGCCCGGGGACGGCCTTACCCCTTACTGCTCGTCCGCCGGAGGCGGCGGCGGAGGAGTGGGGCGGAGCTTCAGCCACGCCAGGAAGAAGATGCCCAGGAGCAGCATGCCGATGCCGGTCCACAGGTTGATGTTGACGCCCTCGGCCTTGTCGATGGCGGACTGGGAGTCGGTGATGCCGGTGATCGTGACGATGATGCCGTAGACCACGAACAGGCCGCCGATGATGCGGCGCAGGTCGAAGATGCGGGCCGCGGTCGCGGACTTGCTCTCCAGCTCGGTGACTTCCCGCTGGACGTCTTCCTCGGAGTAGCCGAAGTGCTCGTGGTGCTCGGGACGGCGAGAGTGCTCGGTCATGGTTTCCTCATCCTCCCGCGGTCAGAACGAGAACGGGATGTAGCAGGCGGCGGCCAGGACGACCGCGCCCCAGCCCAGCAGGGCGGGCTTGCGGTACCAGGCGTCGTCGCCGGCGGCGGGCGGTTCGGACATGCCGGGGGAGCGGGTGCCGTAGACGAGACCCTGCAGCTCCCGTGCCGGCTTCGGCTCGGTGAACAGGGACACGGCGAACATGACGACCGCGCCGGCGACGAAGCCCGCGATCGCGGAGACGAAGTTGGCGCCCTGGTCGGTGGGGATCGAGATGATGCCCTTCTTGTAGAAGACGAAGTAGTTGACCATGGCCGTGACGGTGCCGGCGAGCAGGCCCCAGAAGCCGGACTTGGCGGACGCGCGCTTCCAGAACATGCCGACGATGAAGACGACGAACATCGGCACGTTGAAGAAGGAGAACAGCGTCTGCAGGTAGCTCATGATGTTCGAGAACGAGGACGCCAGGAACGCCGTGCCGACCGAGGCGGCCACGCCGATCGCGGTGATGAGGCGGCCGAAGCGCACGTAGTACGTGTCCTCGCGGTCGCGTACGACGTAGCGGGCCCAGATGTCGTTGGTGAACACCGTGTTGAACGACGACACGTTGGCGGCCATGCCGGCCATGAACGCGGCGAGCAGGCCGGTGACCGCGATGCCGAGCACGCCGTTGGGCAGCAGCTCCTGCATCAGATAGGGGATGGCGTCGTTGTACTGGTAGCCGGAACCGGGGCTGCCGAAGTGCGGGACGAGTGCGGCGGCGACCAGGCCCGGGATCATCACCAGGAAGACGATGAAGATCTTCGGGTAGGCCGCGATCAGCGGGGTGCGCTGGGAGGCGGAGAGGTTCTTCGCGGACAGGGCGCGCTGCACCTCGGCGAAGTTGGTCGTCCAGTAGCCGAAGGAGAGGACGAAGCCGAGGCCGAGGACGATGGTCAGCCAGTTGGCACCGAGCGGGTTGGTGCTGCCGATGCCGGTGCCGCCCCAGGCGGTGGTGAAGTCGGCGCCGTGGGTGGCGGTGAGCTTGTCGGTCAGACCGCCCCAGCCGCCGACCTTCTTCAGCCCGAGGATGGTGATCGGGATGAGGGCGGCCAGGATCACGAAGAACTGGAGCACCTCGTTGTAGATCGCGGAGGACAGGCCGCCCAGCGTGATGTACGCCAGCACGAAGGCGCCGGCGACCACGATGGCCACCCACTGCGGCCAGCCGAGCAGGGCCTCGACGACGATCGCGAGGGCGTAGAGGTTCACGCCGGCGATGAGGATGGCGGCGAACGCGAACAGGATCGAGCTGAGCAGGTGAGCGGCCCGGTCGAAGCGCAGCAGCAGGAACTCGGGGACCGAGCGGACCTTGCTGCCGTAGTAGAAGGGCATCATCACCAGGCCCAGGAAGACCATGGCGGGGATGGCGCCGATCCAGTACCAGTGCACCGTGTAGGCGCCGTACTGGGCACTGTTCGCGGCCATGCCCAGGATCTCCGTGGCCGCAAGGTTCGCCGAGATGAAGGCGAGTCCCGTGATCCAGGCGGGCAGCGAGCGTCCGGAGAGGAAGAAGTCGAGGCTCGTCTTCACCGAGCGGCGGGCCGCGAAGCCGATGCCGAGAACGACGACGAAGTAGATCGCCAGGATCGTGTAGTCCAGCCCGTTGGTGGGGAGCCGTAGCTCCGCCGCCAGACAGGTGGGGTCATGTGTGGGGGTTTGCATGAGTACTCGCTTCGTTGCGCGAACTGATCCAGAGCGGAACCTACGCCTCCGCGTTCAGATATTGAACACTTCTGTTGGTGTCCTTTGTTTGATTGTGATGGTCCAAGGTGTTGTCGGGTTGTGGTCTGTTATGTTTGATTGTGTTGAGTGATTGGGTGCGGACACGCCCCTCGGGACGTTGTCCCCGGGGCGCTCGAACAAGGAGTCCGGCGTGAAGAAGACCTCGACCCGGCTGGCCGACGGTCGTGAGCTGATCTATTACGACCTCCGGGACGACACCGTGCGGGACGCCGTCGACCGGCGCCCGCTGGACCGTACGGTCACCACCTCCGAGGTCCGCCGTGACGTACTGCTCGGCGACTCGGTCGCGATCGCCTCCCACCGGCAGGGCCGCACCTACCACCCGCCGGCCGACGAGTGCCCGTTGTGCCCGACGCAGGGCGAGCGGCTGAGCGAGATCCCGGACTCCTCGTACGACGTCGTCGTGTTCGAGAACCGCTTCCCGTCGCTGGCCGGCGACTCCGGACGCTGCGAGGTGGTCTGCTTCACCTCCGACCACGACGCCTCCTTCGCCGCCCTCACCGCGGAGCAGGCGCGCCTGGTGCTGGAGGCGTGGACGGACCGGACGTCGGAGCTGTCGCATCTGCCCTCCGTCGAGCAGGTGTTCTGTTTCGAGAACCGGGGCGAGGAGATCGGCGTGACCCTCGGTCACCCGCACGGTCAGATCTACGCCTACCCCTTCACCACGCCGCGCACCGCGCTGATGCTCCGCTCGCTCGCCACCCACAAGGAGGCGACCGGCGGGGAGAACCTGTTCGATGCCGTCCTGGAACGGGAACTCGCCGGGGAGCGGGTCGTCCTTGAGGGTGAACACTGGGCGGCCTTCGTGCCCTACGCGGCGCACTGGCCGTACGAGGTCCACCTGTACCCGAAGCGTCGCGTGCCCGACCTGCTCGCGCTCGACGAGGCGGCACGCACAGAATTCCCTCAGATCTATCTGGAACTCTTGAGGCGCTTCGACCGGATCTTCGATGGGGGGGATGGAGGGAACGAGGGTGCGGGTGAACCTCCGACGCCCTACATCGCGGCCTGGCACCAGGCCCCGTTCGGCGCCCTGGAGGAGTTCGACGGTGTGACGCGGGACGACTTCGCGCTCCACCTCGAGCTTTTCACCATCCGCCGCACTTCCGGCAAGCTGAAGTTTCTCGCGGGTTCCGAGTCCGGCATGAGTGTGTTCATCAACGACGTGCCGCCGGAGCGCGCGGCCGAGCGACTGCGAGAGGTAGCGAGTTCATGAAGTACCTGGTGACGGGTGGGGCGGGGTACGTCGGCAGCGTGGTCGCCCAGCACCTGCTGGAGGCCGGCCACGAGGTCACGGTCCTCGACAACCTCTCCACCGGCTTCCGCGAGGGCGTGCCCGCCGCGGCCGCCTTCGTCGAGGGCGACATCCGCGACGCCGCCAAGTGGCTCGACTCCTCCTACGCCGGCGTGCTGCACTTCGCCGCCTTCTCGCAGGTCGGCGAGTCGGTGGTGAAGCCGGAGAAGTACTGGGACAACAACGTGGCCGGCAGTATGGCCCTGCTCGGCGCCATGCGCGAGGCGGGCGTCCGCAAGCTGGTCTTCTCCTCCACGGCGGCCACCTACGGCGAGCCGGAGCAGGTCCCGATCGTGGAGAGCGCCCCGACGAAGCCCACCAGCCCCTACGGTGCCTCCAAGCTCGCCGTCGATCACATGATCACCGGCGAGGCGATCGCCCACGGCCTGGCCGCGGTGTCCCTGCGCTACTTCAACGTGGCCGGCGCGTACGGCACGTCTTCTGATGTCATGTTCGGCGAGCGCCACGACCCCGAGTCGCACCTGATCCCGCTCGTCCTCCAGGTGGCCCAGGGCCGCCGCGACGCGATCTCGATCTACGGCGAGGACTACGCGACCCCCGACGGCACCTGTATCCGCGACTACATCCACGTCGCGGACCTGGCCGACGCCCACCTGCTGGCCCTGGACGCGGCGCAGCCGGGCGAGCACCTGATCTGCAACCTCGGCAACGGCAGCGGCTTCTCCGTCCGCGAGGTCATCGAGACCGTCCGCAAGGTCACCGGCCACCCGATCCCCGAGGTCGTCGCCCCGCGCCGCGGCGGTGACCCGGCGGTCCTGGTCGCCTCGGCGGACACGGCCCGGGAGAAGCTGGGATGGAACCCGTCCCGCGCGGATCTCGCGGGGATCGTCGCGGACGCGTGGCAGTTCACGCAGCACATCGCAGAGGAGCACTAGTGGGGGCACAGCAGGTCCGGGAACGCTTCGCCGAGCTGTACGGGGCCGAACCGGAGGGCGTCTGGGCGGCACCCGGCCGCGTCAACCTCATCGGCGAGCACACCGACTACAACGACGGCTTCGTGATGCCGTTCGCGCTGCCGCACCGGGCGACCGCGGCCGTCTCCCGCCGCACCGACGGCGTTCTGCGCCTGCACTCGGCGGACGCCGAGGGCCCGGTCGTGGAGCTGTCGCTGGACGCGCTCGCACCGCAGAGCGACGAGAACTGGACGGCGTACCCGGCGGGCGTGGTCTGGGCCCTGCGCGAGGCCGGGCACGCGATCACCGGAGCCGACGTCCATCTCGCCTCCACGGTCCCGACCGGCGCGGGCCTGTCCTCCTCGGCGGCCCTGGAGGTCGTCGTCGCGCTGGCCCTCAACGACCTGTACGACCTCGGTCTGCAGCGCTGGCAGCTGGCCCGTCTGTGCCAGCGTGCCGAGAACGTCTACGTCGGCGCGCCCACCGGCATCATGGACCAGACGGCCTCCGCCTGCTGCGAATCCGGGCACGCCCTCTTCCTCGACACCCGCGACCTGTCCCAGCAGCAGATCCCCTTCGACCTCGCGGCCGAGGGCCTGCGCCTGCTGGTGGTCGACACGCAGGTCAAGCACGCCCACAGCGGCGGTGAGTACGGCAAGCGCCGGGCCGGCTGCGAGAAGGGCGCGGCCCTGCTCGGCGTGGACGCCCTGCGCGACATCGCCTACGCCGACCTGGACGCGGCCCTCGCCCGCCTCGGCGACGAGGACGAGGTTCGCCGCCTGGTCCGGCATGTCGTCACCGAGGACCAGCGGGTGGAGCGCGTGGTGGCCCTCCTCCGCGCCGGCGAGACCCGCTCGATCGGCCCGGTCCTCACCGAGGGCCACGCCTCCCTGCGCGACGACTTCCGGATCTCCTGCCCCGAGCTGGACCTGGTCGTGGACACCGCCTTGGCGAACGGCGCACTCGGCGCCCGGATGACCGGCGGCGGCTTCGGCGGCTCGGCGATCGTCCTCGCGGAGGCCACCGACGTCGACACCCTCACCAAGGCGGCCGAGGAGGCCTTCGCCGCAGCCGGCTTCACGGCCCCCCGGGTGTTCGAGGCGGTGCCCTCGGCGGGCGCACGGCAGGTGAACTGACGACACCGGCATCGGTTCCCACGGCCCACACCGGCCTCGTACGCGATCAGCGGTACGGGGCCGGTGCCGTCGTTCCCGACCTCGGACCCTTCGTCACCCCAGCCCCTTCGTCAGCGTGAACTCCGTGATCCCCGGGGGATAGTCGGGGATCACGCACACCACGTCGTACCCCTGCTTCTCGTAGAAAGCCGGTGCCTGGAAGTCCCAGGTCTCCAGCCGGGCGCCCGTGCAGCCGCGGTCGGTGCGGGCGATGCGCTCGGCCTCGGCCAGCAGGCGCGAGCCGAGACCCGTGCCCCGGTGGCGGGAGTCGACCCACAGGTAGGTGACGTGCATCCAGGTCGTCCAGGTGTGCCCGACCAGGCCGCCGGCCAGCTCGCCGGAGCGGTCCATGGCCCACACGTGGAGGGGGGCCTCGCGTTCGCCGGGCGTGCCGCGCAGGGCCGCCAGCACCGGAGAGGCCGCCGTGTTGGTGTCCCGCAGCCGCGAGCGGAGCAGATCACGTCGGGCTTTGTCGACTTCCGCCTCAATACGAAACATGTGGCACACCATAAACGTGACGGACGGCCAGTTCTGCAAATCGGCTTCCGCTCCCTGCTCCCATCCGTACTCTGATGAGCAGCACCGGTGGGGGCCGGTGTCGATCAGGGGGCGAGACAGGCGGGTACGGCGCCTGCGGTGGGGGTAGCAGTTTCCGCAACGGCGGCGGCCGTGCGGTCGGCGTTCCTTCCGTTGGTGTCGTGCCCGCGCGGGTCGTCGTTCTCCGGGCCTTGGTTATCCCCTGCTCCGCGCGGAGCCTGGGGAAGGGGGTTTCGTGGTTCGTATCCGAGTCCTGGTCGTGGACGACCACCGCATCTTCGCCGAGTCGCTGGCCGCGGCACTGGCCGCCGAGCCCGACGTCGACGTCTCCGCTGCGGGCAGCGGCCCCGCGGCGCTGCGCTGCCTGGAGCGCGCGGCCGCCGAGGGCCGCCGCTTCGACGTGCTGCTCGTCGACTCCGACCTGGGCGGCGGCCTGCCCGGCATACGCCCGGCGGTGCCCGTGCAGGAGGGCAACGAGGAGGGACTGGTCGACGGGATCTCGCTGGTCGTGGGCGTCCGCTCGGCGCAGCCCGGGGTGCGCACAGTGGTCCTCGCCGAGAAGGACGACCCCCGCCGCGCGGCCCTCGCGCTGCAGGCCGGCGCCTGCGGCTGGGTCGCCAAGGACTGCTCGCTGTCCCGGCTGCTGACGGTGATACGGGGTGTGCTGCGTGACGAGACGCATCTGCCGCCGGCCCTGCTCACCGGTGTCCTCAAGGAGCTGACGGCCGCGCGCAAGCACCGCACCGAGAGCGAGCGGCTGGTGGAGTCGCTGACCCCGCGTGAGCGGGAGGTGCTGCGCTGCATGGTCGCGGGGCTCGGACGCAAGGCCGTGGCCGAACGACTGTTCCTCTCGCCGCACACGGTGCGCACCCACATGCAGAACGTCCTCGGCAAGCTGGGTGTCCACTCCACGCTGGCCGCCGTGGCGCTGGCCCGGCGGGCCGGGGTGGGGCCGGCCGACCTTCCCCTAGCCGGGAATGTTGTCGAACGGGGCGGTCAGCTGGCGTAGCAGGCCGGCGAGTTCGGCGCGCTGGGCGCGGGACAGCTCGCCGAGGATCGCCCGCTCCTGGTCCAACAGGCCCGCCAGCGCCTGGTCCGCGCGGTCCCGGCCGGTGTCGGTGAGCCGGACCAGCACGCCCCGCCGGTCGCTCGGGTCGGGCAGCCGCTCCACCAGGCCCTTCTTCGCGAGCCGGTCGATCCGGTTGGTCATCGTGCCCGAAGTGACCAGGGTCTGCGTGAGCAGCTGACCGGGGGAGAGCTGGTACGGCGTTCCCGCGCGCCTGAGCGCGGTCAGCACGTCGAACTCCCAGGGTTCGAGCTGGTGCTCGGAAAAGGCGAGCCGGCGTGCACGGTCCAGATGCCGGGCCAGTCTGCTCACCCGGCTGAGCACTTCCAGCGGCTCCACGTCGAGGTCCGGACGCTCCCGGCGCCACGCTGCGACCAGCCGATCGACCTCGTCCTCCATGGAGATCAGTGTAGTGGTTGTGTCGACATGAAGTCTCTTGACGTCGAGTCTCTTGACATCAAGAGAAATGGAACGGGAAAGTGGAGGACATGACGACGCCCATCTGGGACCCCGCCCAGTACCTCCGCCACGCCGGCCACCGCGCCCGCGCCTTCGCCGACCTGCTCGCCCGCATCCCCGCCCTCCCGGCAGAGCCGCCCGCAGGGCGTCCGCGCATCGCCGACCTCGGCTGCGGCCCCGGCAACGTCACCGCCCTGCTCGCCGCACGCTGGCCGGCCGCGCACATCACCGGTTACGACAACTCGCCCGAGATGCTCGACAAGGCGCACGTCGACCACGCGGGCGCCACCGCCGACGGCGGCCGCCTGGACTTCGCCGAGGCCGACGCCCGTACCTGGACGCCCGAGGAGCCCTGCGACCTGATCGTCTCCAACGCCACCCTGCAGTGGGTGCCGGGCCACGCCGACCGCTTCGCCGACTGGATCGCCGCCCTCAAGCCCGGCGGCACCTTCGCCTTCCAGGTCCCGGACAACATCGACGCCCCGCTGCACGTTCTGATGCGCGAACTGGCCGCCACGCCCCGCTGGAAATCCCGCCTCGCCGAGGTCCTGCGCCACACGGACTCCGTCCACACCCCCGGCGCCTACCTGGACCGGCTCGCCCGCCTCGGCTGCGCCACGGACGTGTGGCAGACGACGTACTTCCACGTCCTCCAGGGCGAGGACCCGGTCCTGGACTGGGTGAAGGGCACGGGCCTGCGTCCCGCCCTGACCGCCCTGGGCGACGAACCCGAGGTCCG
This sequence comes from Streptomyces sp. NPDC005728, assembly GCF_040630895.1. Classification (NCBI taxonomy): domain Bacteria; kingdom Bacillati; phylum Actinomycetota; class Actinomycetes; order Kitasatosporales; family Streptomycetaceae; genus Streptomyces; species Streptomyces sp. NPDC005728. Next base: position 151,581 of record NZ_JBEXYL010000006.1, on the reverse strand, counting down.
CGACACCTTCGTCACCGAGTACCGGGACCTGCTCCGCGAGGCCTACCCGACCGCGCCGTACGGCACGGTCCTGCCGTTCCGCCGGCTGTTCGCGGTGGCCGTGAAGGGGGAGTGAGGATGCTGGTCGCCGTCGACCACGTGCAGCCGGCGGCCCCGCCTGATCCAAGGAGGAGCTTCGGGCGTACTACGTCGACGTCCTCGGGATGACGGAGATCCCGAAGCCGCCTGTGCCGGCGGCGCGGGGCGGCTGTCGGTGCCATCTGCGCTTCTACTCGCAGGACCCGGTCGGCAACAGGCTGGAGTTCCTCCAGCCCCTGAAACGCCGGTAGAGGGACGCCGACCGCACCGCCCACCGGGCGAACAGCGCGGCGAACGCCAGCGGCACCAGGGGGAGCGCCACCCGTCCGAGGCGGCTCCACAAGCCCCGTTCCACCGGCACCCACCGGCCCCACGGCTCCTGGGCCACCTCCGTGTGCTGCGCGGGGTAGGAGGAGAAGCTCATCCGCGTCCTGCCCCGGCCGTGCGCCAGGTACGCGTCGCAGTCGTAATGGGCGGGCGCGGTCTCGCGGTAGGAGATCTTCGTCTCGGGCACATGGAAACAGGCCTGCATCCGCGTCTTCTGCGGGTGCCCGATCAGTCCCAGGTGGGCGGCCGCGGCGATGTACCCGTAGACCGTGACACCGACGAGGAAGACCGCGAGGGCACCGAAGACGACGACGCCGAAGGCCTGTTTCCGGCCGCTGGGCAACCCGTTCTCCTTGGCCACCCGATGATCGTACGAATGCTCCCGCGGCGCGCCCACGCTGGGGCCGGTGCCTTGCCCGCCCCTTTGCCTACGCCTTGCGGTGCCCTATCAACCGGGGCTTCTGCTCCAACCCGTCCAGACCGTGCCACGCCAGATTCACCAGGTGGGCAGCGACTTCCGCCTTCTTCGGGCGGCGCACGTCCAGCCACCACTGGCCGGTCAGGGCGACCATGCCGACCAGGGCCTGCGCGTACAGCGGCGCGAGCTTGGGGTCGAAGCCGCGGGACTTGAACTCACGGCCCAGGATGTCCTCCACCTGGGTGGCGATGTCGGAGATCAGCGAGGCGAAGGAGCCCGTGGACTGCGGGATGGGGGAGTCACGGACGAGGATGCGGAAGCCGTCCGTGTACTCCTCGATGTAGTCGAGGAGGGCGAAGGCGGCCTGCTCGCACAGTTCGCGGGGGTGGCCCGCGGTCAGCGAGCCGGTCACCATGTCCAGCAGGCGCCGCATCTCGCGGTCGACCACCACTGCGTACAGCCCCTCCTTGCCGCCGAAGTGCTCGTACACCACCGGCTTGGACACCCCGGCCTTCGCCGCGATCTCCTCCACCGAGGTGCCCTCGAACCCCTTCGCCGCGAAGAGGGTGCGACCGATCTCCAGCAGCTGCGCCCGGCGCTCCGCACCGGTCATACGGGTGCGGCGGGTCCGCCGTTGCTTGTCACTGCCGGGATTGCTGCTGGAATCGGTCGCCACGGCGTCAATCATGCCGCCTCGGCAGCCTCCGCCCGGCGCCGAGAGCCGCCTTCCCCGGTGTTACGGCGCGAATCGATACGCGAGCGTGACGGCCAGCGCACGTCGTACGCCCAGCCGAGCATCTCGAACCAGCGGATGAGCCGTGCGGAGGAGTCGATCTGCCCGCGCTCCACCCCGTGCCGCGCCGACGTCGGGTCGGCGTGGTGCAGGTTGTGCCAGGACTCCCCGCAGGACAGGACCGCCAGCCACCACACGTTGCCGGACTTGTCACGCGACTTGAACGGCCGTTTGCCGACCGCGTGGCAGATCGAGTTGATCGACCACGTCACATGGTGCAGCAGCGCCACCCGTACGAGTGACCCCCAGAAGAGTGCGGTGAAGGCGCCCCACCAGGACATCGTCACGAGACCGCCGATCAGCGGGGGCAGGGCCAGGGAGAGCGCCGTCCAGTAGATGAACTGACGGGAGATCGCCCGGATCGCCGGATCCTTGATCAGATCCGGGGCGTACTTGTCCTGCGGCGTCCGCTCCTCGTCGAACATCCATGCGATATGGGCCCACCACAGGCCCTTCATCAGCGCCGGAAGGGTCTCGCCGAAGCGCCACGGAGAGTGCGGGTCGCCCTCCGCGTCGGAGAACTTGTGGTGCTTGCGGTGGTCGGCGACCCAGCGGACCAGGGGGCCCTCCACCGCCAGCGAGCCGGCGATGGCGAGCGCGATGCGCAGCGGGCGCTTCGCCTTGAAGGAGCCGTGGGTGAAATAGCGGTGAAAGCCGATCGTCACACCGTGACAGCCGAGGAAGTAGAAGAAGACCAGGAGGCCGAGGTCGAGCCAGCTCACGCCCCAGCCCCAGGCCAGCGGGATCGCGGCGAGGAGCGCCAGGAAGGGGACGACGATGAAGAGGAGGAGCGCGATCTGCTCGACCGAGCCCTTCTTTTCACCGCCGAGGGTTGCCGAGGTCAATGAGGTGTCGTCGTTCGCCTTCGGGGCGTCTTCGATCACATCGGAGCTTGTGGTCATGGGGCGTCCCCTGTGGGGTCGAGGGTTGAGACGGGCGTCGGGATGCTGCGGGAACCGTGCCCAGGTTCCGTTAAAACGGTCCCTACGGTTCCGTAACCTACGGCGTCGTAAGTATGGCAGCGAGTCGCCCGGCGGCAAGAGCCCGAGATTCTGCGCGTCCGCATGGACACCTATCCTTGGACTCGGTCGGACAGCGCGGTCCGCTCTGATTCCTTCCCGGACGTCCCGTCCCGTATGCGGCACCCCGCCGCGCGGTGGATCGATGTCCCGGGTTCCCTCCCGGACGAGCTTCAACACTGCAAGGAGCCGCACCTGTGAGCAGTGCCGACGACCAGACCACCACGACCAGCAGCGAGCTGCGTGCCGACATCCGGCGCCTGGGCGACCTCCTCGGCGAGACCCTCGTACGGCAGGAAGGCCCCGAACTCCTCGAGCTGGTCGAGAAGGTCCGCCGCCTCACCCGCGAGGACGGCGAGGCCGCCGCCGAGCTGCTGCGCGGTACCGAACTGCAGACCGCCGCCCAGTTGGTCCGCGCCTTCTCCACCTACTTCCACCTGGCCAACGTCACCGAGCAGGTGCACCGCGGCCGCGAGCTGCGCGCCCGGCGCGCCGCCGAGGGCGGCCTGCTCGCCCGCACCGCCGATCGCCTCAAGGACGCCGACCCCGAGCACCTCAGGCAGACCGTCGAGCACCTGAACGTTCGCCCGGTGTTCACGGCACACCCCACCGAGGCCGCACGCCGTTCGGTCCTCAACAAGCTCCGGCGCATCGCCGCGCTCCTGGACACCCCCGTCCTCGACTCCGACCGCCGCCGCCACGACGTCCGCCTGGCGGAGAACATCGACCTCGTCTGGCAGACAGACGAACTGCGCGTCGTCCGTCCCGAGCCCGCCGACGAGGCCCGCAACGCCATCTACTACCTCGACGAACTGCACGCCGACGCCGTCGGCGACGTCCTCGAGGACCTCACCGCCGAACTCGAGCGCGTGGGCGTCAAGCTCCCCGACAACTCCCGCCCCCTCTCCTTCGGCACCTGGATCGGCGGCGACCGTGACGGCAACCCCAACGTCACCCCCCAGGTCACCTGGGACGTCCTCATCCTCCAGCACGAGCACGGCATCAACGACGCCCTGGAGATGATCGACGAACTGCGCGGCCTGCTCTCCAACTCCATCCGCTACGCCGGCGCCACCGAGGAACTCCTCCAGTCCCTCCAGGCCGACCTGGAGCGGCTGCCCGAGATCAGCCCCCGCTACAAGCGCCTCAACGCCGAGGAGCCCTACCGGCTCAAGGCCACCTGCATCCGGCAGAAGCTGGAGAACACCAAGCAGCGGCTCGCCAAGGGCACCCCGCACGAGCCGGGCTGCGACTACCTCGGCACCGGCGAGCTGCTGACCGACCTCAGGCTCATCCAGACCTCCCTGCGCGAGCACCGCGGCGCCCTCTTCGCCGACGGCCGCCTCAACCGCACCATCCGCACCCTGGCCGCCTTCGGCCTCCAACTCGCCACCATGGACGTACGCGAACACGCGGACGCCCACCACCACGCCCTCGGCCAGCTCTTCGACCGTCTCGGCGAGGAGTCCTGGCGCTACACGGACATGCCCCGGGACTACCGGGCCAAGCTCCTCGCGAAGGAGCTGCGGTCCCGCCGCCCGCTCGCGCCCACCCCGGCCCCCGTCGACGCGGCCGGCGCCAAGACCCTCGGCGTCTTCGAGACGGTCAAGCGCGCCCTGGAGGTCTTCGGCCCCGAGGTCATCGAGTCCTACATCATCTCCATGTGCCAGGGCGCCGACGACGTCTTCGCCGCCGCCGTCCTGGCCCGCGAGGCCGGCCTCCTCGACCTGCACGCCGGCTGGGCGAAGATCGGCATCGTCCCGCTCCTGGAGACCACCGACGAGCTGCGCGCCGCCGACACCATCCTCGAGGACATGCTCTCCGACCCGTCCTACCGGCGCCTGGTCGCGCTGCGCGGGGACGTCCAGGAGGTCATGCTCGGCTACTCCGACTCCTCCAAGTTCGGTGGCATCACCACCAGCCAGTGGGAGATCCACCGCGCCCAGCGCCGCCTGCGCGACGTCGCCCACCGCTACGGCGTCCGCCTCCGTCTCTTCCACGGCCGCGGAGGCACCGTCGGCCGCGGCGGCGGCCCCTCCCACGACGCGATCCTCGCCCAGCCCTGGGGCACCCTGGAGGGCGAGGTCAAGGTCACCGAGCAGGGCGAGGTCATCTCCGACAAGTACCTGATCCCGTCCCTGGCGCGGGAGAACCTCGAACTGACGGTCGCGGCCACCCTGCAGGCCTCCGCCCTGCACACCGCCCCCCGCCAGTCCGACGAGGCCCTCGCCCGCTGGGACGCGGCCATGGACGTCGTCTCCGACGCCGCCCACGCCGCCTACCGCCGCCTGGTCGAGGACCCCGACCTGCCCGCCTACTTCTTCGCCTCCACCCCCGTCGACCAGCTCGCCGACCTGCACCTCGGCTCCCGGCCCTCCCGCCGCCCCGACTCCGGTGCCGGCCTCGACGGCCTGCGCGCCATTCCGTGGGTGTTCGGCTGGACCCAGTCCCGGCAGATCGTCCCCGGCTGGTTCGGCGTGGGCTCGGGCCTCAAGGCGCTGCGCGAAGCGGGCCTGCGGCTGGAGGGCGACTCCGTGCTCGACGAGATGCACGAGCAGTGGCACTTCTTCCGCAACTTCATGTCCAACGTCGAGATGACCCTCGCCAAGACGGACCTGCGGATCGCCCAGCACTACGTCGACACCCTCGTCCCCGACGAACTCAAGCACGTGTTCGACACCATCAAGGCCGAGCACGAACTGACCGTCCGCGAGGTGCTGCGCATCACCGGCGAGAGCGAACTCCTCGACGCCCAGCCCGCGCTCCGCCAGACCTTCACCGTCCGCGACGCCTACCTGGACCCGATCTCCTACCTCCAGGTCACCCTGCTCAAGCGCCAGCGCGACGCCGCGGCCGCCGGCGCCGAGCCCGACCCGCTGCTCTCCCGCGCCCTGCTCCTGACCGTCAACGGGGTGGCAGCGGGCCTGCGCAACACCGGCTGACCGCCACACCACGACAAAGGTGCCCCCGGGGTCCGTACGACCCCGGGGGCACCTTTGTCCGCGGCGGGCCTCAGCCCCGCTGGGCCTTCCGGCGCCGGGCCACCAGATACCCGCCCACGGCGACCAGCGCGGCAGCACCCGCCGACAGCAGGCCCACAGGAGCACCGTTGCCGGTCTCGGCCAGGTCGCCGCCGGCAGTCCGGGCGGACGGGACGGAGGACGGCGCCGCCGACGAGGAGGGCGACACGGACGAGGACGCACCCGGCGCCGCACCCGCCGCGGAGGGCGCCGGCGACGCCGAACCCGACGGCGTCGTACCCCCGCCCCCGCCCTGCGAGCCGGCGCAGTCCGTCCAGAACACCTTGTGCTTCGCCGCGCCCTTCTCGCCCTCGAAGTTCCAGAACAGCTTGTAGTGCCCGTCGGACAGTGACATGTCCTCGGTACGGCCGTGACCGTCCGTGTCCAGGGTGAGGGCACCGGACTTCACGGTCTTGCCCTTCGTGGCGGCCGTGGGCGCCCAGGCCTCGATGTGCCAGTCGACCTGCTGGGCGTCGTCGAAGCCGAACGCGTCCAGGTAGAAGGTGCACACGTGCGGTTCGTTGCGGCGCAGCGCCTCACCGGTGCGGGCATCGTGGATCTTGACGGTGCCGTTGTCACCGGGAGCAGTCGCGTGAGCGGCGGGGGCGCACAGCAGCGCCGCCGAAACACCGGCGGTCAGCGCGCCGGCGCGGGAGAGGGTACGGATGGGGCTGGTCCATCTTCGTGTGGCGAACGGGGAAGATGTGGAGGGGGCGGTTCAGCTTCGGGGCGCGCCGGCCCGCCGGTCAATCAGGAACAGACAACAGACAGTCCCCCACAGACGTGAAGAACGCCCCAACCCCTCACAGCGTCACGAAAGCCGTCGTCAGTAGTACGATCCCCGACCCCGCCAGCACCCACGCGGGCCGGGGCAGCCGCAGGCCGCCCGCCACGACCACCGACGCCAGCAGCAGCGCACCACCCAGCGGAATCCAGGCGTACAGCATCCCCGCCGGCCCGGAGCGCACCACCTCATCGGTCCCCGGCTTCACCACCACGGCGTACGTCAGCCCCTTGCGCACCGCCACCGAGTTCGCGATCTCCACGCTCGGGCGTGCCTTCGCCCCCTCCGACGTCGGCGTGAACGGGCCACGGCACGTGTCCCCGTCACACCGGGTCACCTTGATCGTGCCGCGCTCGCGCCCCTTCGTCAGCATCACGTGCTGAGCGGTCCCCCAGGAACCCCACACCCCGGCGAACAGGATCAGCGCGGCGACCGCACCCATCGCGGCCACCCGACCGAATCGCAGCGCGGTCACGGAGGCCTGGCGAGAGGCGGTTGCTGTGGCAGGCATGGCCGGGATCATTGGCCATGGGCCTGCGACCGGTCAACTCCCACGGGCTCCATGGCCGGACAAGTCAGGAGTTGTACGCGCTCTGCGCCCGCTCCAGCCCCTCCGTCACCAGACACTCCACCGCGTCCGCCGCCCGGTCCACGAAGTAGTCCAGCTCCTTGCGCTCCGCCGACGCGAAGTCCTTCAGCACGAAGTCCGCGACCTGCATCCGCCCGGGCGGCCGTCCGATCCCGAACCGCACTCGGTGGTAGTCCGCGCCCATCGCCTTCGTCATCGACTTCAGACCGTTGTGCCCGTTGTCGCCACCGCCCAGCTTCAGCCGCAGCGTGCCGTAGTCGATGTCCAGCTCGTCGTGGACCGCGACGATGTTCGCCACCGGCACCTTGTAGAAGTCCCGCAGCGCGTTCACCGGACCGCCGGACAGGTTCATGTACGACATCGGCTTGGCCAGGATCACCCGCCGGTTCGCCGGCCCGACCGGACCGATCCGCCCCTCCAGCACCTGCGCCTGCGCCTTGCCCGCCCGCTTGAACTTCCCCCCGATCCGCTCCGCGAGCAGATCCGCCACCATGAACCCGACGTTGTGCCGGTTCATGGCGTACTCCGGTCCGGGATTCCCGAGGCCCACGACGAGCCAGGGGGCATTGGCGGCGGTGGTCACGTCCATGTCTCCTTGATACGCGCCAGCCGCTGCCCCCCGAGGGAACAGCGGCTGAACGAAATGACGACGGTGAGGATCAGGCCTCGGCGACAGCCTCTTCGCCCTCGGCCGCCTCGCCCTCAGCAGCCTCCTCCGCCTGCGCGGCCAGGACCTGCAGAACGACGGTGTCCTCCTCGACGGCCAGCGTGGTGCCGTTCGGAAGGGTGATGTCCTTGGCCAGGATGGAGGCACCGGCCTCCAGGCCCTCGACGGAGACCGTGACGGCCTCGGGGATGTGCGTGGCCTCGGCCTCGACCGGCAGCGCGTTCAGAACGTGCTCGAGCAGGTTGCCACCCGGGGCCAGCTCGCCCTCGGCGTGCACCGGAACCTCGACCGTGACCTTCTCGCCGCGCTTGACCAGCAGCAGGTCGACGTGCTCCAGGTAGCCCTTCACCGCGTCGCGCTGCACGGCCTTCGGGATCGCCAGCTCGTTGGACTTGCCGTCGATGTCCAGGGAGATCAGGACGTTCGGCGTACGCAGCGCCATCAGCAGCTCGTGGCCCGGCAGGGTCAGGTGCAGCGGGTCCGAACCGTGGCCGTACAGGACGACGGGAACCTTGTTGTCACGGCGGATACGACGGGCGGCACCCTTGCCGAACTCGGTGCGCGTCTCGGCGGCGAGCTTAACCTCGGACATATTGATCACTCCTCGTAGGAATCGCAACGGACGTGGTCACCCGGCCACGAACGGCCTGCTACGAAGAGCGCGTCGATAACGGACCGCCATGGTCGCGAACACGACCACGGCCTCCCTCGCCGAGCAACTTCAGCAGTCTACTCGGAGGGGGAGGCCGCGCCCAAAAGGATCTTCAGCTAGCCCGCGGGGCAGGCCTGCAGAAACCTCACTGCTCGTCGAAGAGGCTGGTCACCGACCCGTCCTCGAACACCTCACGCACCGCACTCGCGATCGTCGGAGCGATCGACAGCACCGTGATCTTGTCCAGATCCCGGCCCAGCTCCGACGGCGTCGGCAGCGTGTTCGTGAACACGAACTCACTCACCCGCGAGTTCTTCAGCCGGTCCGCGGCAGGGCCGGAGAGCACACCGTGCGTGGCCGTCACGATGACGTCCTCCGCGCCGTGCGCGAACAGGGCGTCCGCGGCCGCGCAGATCGTGCCACCGGTGTCGATCATGTCGTCCACCAGCACACACACCCGGCCCTTGACCTCGCCCACGACCTCGTGGACGGTCACCTGGTTCGCCACGTCCTTGTCACGCCGCTTGTGGACGATCGCCAGCGGCGCCCCCAGCCGGTCGCACCACCGGTCCGCCACCCGCACACGGCCCGCGTCCGGCGACACGACCGTCAGCTTCTCCCGGTCCACCTTCTGGCCCACGTAGTCCGCCAGCAGCGGCAACGCGAACAGGTGGTCCACCGGACCGTCGAAGAAGCCCTGGATCTGGTCCGTGTGCAGATCCACCGTCAGGATCCGGTCGGCACCCGCGGTCTTCATCAGGTCCGCGATCAGACGCGCCGAGATCGGTTCACGACCGCGGTGCTTCTTGTCCTGCCGCGCGTAACCGTAGAACGGCACGATGACCGTGATGGAGCGCGCCGACGCGCGCTTCAGCGCGTCGATCATGATCAGCTGCTCCATGATCCACTGGTTGATCGGAGCCGTGTGGCTCTGGATCACGAAGCAGTCCGCACCACGCGCCGACTCCTGGTAACGGACGTAGATCTCGCCGTTCGCGAAGTCGAAGGCCTTCGTCGGGACGACCCCGACACCCAGCTGCTGGGCGACCTCCTCGGCAAGCTCGGGGTGGGCGCGGCCGGAGAAGAACATCATCTTCTTCTCGCCGGTCGTCTTGATCCCGGTCACAGCACTGTCTCCTCAGAGGTTCTCAGCCAGCCGACTGCTCGAACGACCTCTCGGCTGGGCGCGAGAGGCCATATCAGCTGGTAGGGGTGCGGGTATGCACTCGTGCGGATGTGCACTTATCACGGTACGCCGTGTTTGGCGCACCCGTTTCCGGTCAGTCCTCGTCCTCGCCCCGCCGGGACGCCGCCTCGGCCGCCTTCGCGGCCGCGCTCCCAGGACGCTTCCGGGCCACCCAGCCCTCGATATTCCGCTGCTGACCACGGGCCACGGCCAGCGAACCGGGCGGCACATCCTTCGTGATCACGGACCCGGCGGCGGTGTAAGCACCGTCCCCGACCGTGACAGGAGCCACAAACATGTTGTCCGAACCCGTCTTGCAATGCGACCCGACGGTGGTGTGGTGCTTGTTCTCGCCGTCGTAGTTCACGAACACACTCGCCGCACCGATGTTCGTGAAGTCACCGATCGTCGCGTCACCGACATACGACAGGTGCGGAATCTTCGTCCCCTCGCCGATCGACGCGTTCTTCGTCTCGACGTACGTGCCGATCTTGGCCTTGAGTCCGAGGCGGGTGCCCGGCCGCAGGTACGCGTACGGCCCCACGGACGCCTCCGGGCCGATCCGCGCACCGTCCGACACCGTGGTGTCCACCCGAGCTCCCGCACCCACCCGGGTGTCGTTCAGCCGGGCGTTCGGCCCGACCTCGGCGCCCTCGCCGATGTGCGTCGACCCGGTGAGCTGCGTCCCCGGGTGCACGACGGCGTCCTGCTCGAAGGTGACGGTCACATCCACCCAGGTGGTGGCCGGATCCACGACCGTCACCCCGTCGAGCATCGCCCGCGTGAGCAGCCGGTCGTTGAGAATACGGCGGGCCTCGGCGAGCTGCACGCGGTTGTTGATCCCGGCGATCTCCCGGTGGTCGGCGGCCACGGAAGCCCCGACGCGATGCCCGGCCTCCCGCAGGATCCCGAGCACGTCCGTGAGGTACTCCTCGCCCTGGCTGTTGTCCGTCCGCACCTTCTTCAGCGCGTCCGCCAGCAGCTGCCCGTCGAACGCGAACACCCCGCTGTTGATCTCCCGGATCGCCCGCTGGGCGTCCGTGGCGTCCTTGTGCTCCACGATCGCGGTCACGGCACCGGTCGCGTCGTCGCGGACGATACGGCCGTAGCCCGTGGCGTCGGGGACCTCGGCGGTGAGGACGGTCACGGCGTTGCCGTCGCCGTGGTGCGTTTCGGCGAGCTGCGTGAGGGTGTCGCCGGCGAGGAGGGGGGTGTCCCCGCAGACCACGACCACGGTCCCCTCGACCGCCCCGCCCAGCTCCTCCAGGCCCATCCGCACGGCGTGCCCCGTGCCGTTCTGCTGCGCCTGCACGGCCGTCCGCACGCCGGGGTCGATCGCGGTCAGGTGCGCGGTCACCTGCTCACGGGCGTGGCCCACGACGACGACCAGGTTCGCGGGGTCCAACTCGCGGGCGGCGGCGAGCACATGGCCGACCAGGGAACGGCCGCAGATCTGGTGCAGGACCTTCGGTGTGGCCGACTTCATACGGGTGCCCTCACCCGCTGCGAGAACGACGACGGCTGCCGGGCGAATGGCGCTCACGGAGTTGCCCTTCGGCTCTGGATGGGTGGGGGTGACAGCCGCAGGATACCGGGGTGGGGTTGGGGGGATATGAGTGCGGGCCCTGACGGTGACGTCAGGGCCCGTATGTGGGTCGTGTGTGCTGTGGCTCCCCTGCCAGGACTCGAACCTGGAACAAATCATCCAAAGTGACCCGTGTTGCCAATTACACCACAGGGGATGGCATGTACGGCCTAAGCGGACATTTGATCAATCCGTTGAGGCTGCGGCACCTACTATGCCGCACCATCAGCCCTCGATGCGACGGTACGAGTGGGCTCCCTTCCGGACTTTGATCACCGGACACCCTCGGCGGGTCCCGTCGGCGTTCCTGTTCCCCCGGCAGCGCGACCGCGGTAGCGCCACCGCTCGTTCCCGCAACCCCTCGGAGTCGCCGGGCGGGGTTCGGCGGTTCGAGGGATACCCGCTGGTATCGGGGTCGTTCGCTTACGGAGTGTGGTCCGTGCCGGTAGGTGAAAGTAACCGGAAATGCCGTTGCCCGCGCCCGTAGGCTGGAGGCATGACCGCGACGGGGGAAGAGCATGCCAGGGCCCTGACCGGCCCGTGGTGGTGGGCAAGGTGGCGCAGTGCCGCGCTCGACGGAAGTCTCGCGCTGGTGTCCGCCGTGGAGTGCGGCGCGGAGGGGATTCCGTTCGCCCGGGATGCGGGGATCCCGCTGTCGGTGGGGATCGTGTTCGGCCTGATAGCCGGTTCGGTCCTGCTGGTGCGCAGGAAGTGGCCGATCGCCGTCGTACTGGTCGCGATCGCGATCACGCCGGCCCAGATGGGTTTCCTGATGGGCATCGTCGGCCTGTACACGCTGGCGGCGTGCGAACTGCCGCGGCGGATCATCGCGGCGCTGGCGGGGATGTCGTTGCTGGGCACGATGATCGTGACGTTCGTGCGGGTGCGGCAGGACATGGCGCGGGGTGATCTGACCCTCGGTGACTGGTTCGTGCCGTTCGCTTCGATCACCACGTCGTTGGGGCTGACGGCTCCGCCGGTGCTGCTGGGTCTGTATGTGGGCGCGCGGCGCCGCTTGATGGAGAGCCTGAGAGAGCGGGCGGACAGCCTGGAGCGGGAGCTTCAGCTGCTCGCGGAGCGGGCGGAGGAGCGGGCCGAGTGGGCGCGCAACGAGGAGCGGACGCGGATCGCTCGTGAGATGCACGACGTGGTCGCGCACCGGGTGAGTCTGATGGTGGTGCACGCGGCGGCGCTGCAGGCGGTCGCCCGTAAGGATCCCGAGAAGGCCGTGAAGAACGCGGCGCTGGTGGGGGACATGGGGCGGCAGGCGCTGACCGAGCTGCGGGAGATGCTCGGGGTGCTGCGGTCGGGGGACGGTCTGGAGCGGCGTGCGGTGTCGGTTCCGCTGGCCGCGGTGAAGGTGGCGGCTGCGGAGGCGGCGTCGAAGGCGGCTGCCGAGGAGGCGGCTGTGGACGGCCCGTGTCTGTCGGAGCTGGAGGAGCTGGTCGGGCAGTCGGCGGCGGCCGGGATGGTGGTGGCGCTGTCGGTCGAGGGGGAGGTGCGCTCGTATGCGGGGGAGGTCGAGCAGACGGCGTACCGGGTGGTGCAGGAGGCGTTGACGAACGTGCACAAGCATGCGGCGGGCGCGAAGACGCATGTGCGGTTGGCGCATCGGGGGGTGGAGATCGCCATGCAGGTGGAGAACGAGCCGCCGCCGGAGCCGGGGTCTGCGTCGGCAGCGCGGTTGCCGTCGGGCGGCAATGGCCTGCTGGGGATGCGGGAGCGGGTCCTTGCGCTGGGCGGCGTGTTCGTTTCGGGGCCGACGGATGCGGGGGGTTTCCGGGTGTCGGCGGTGATTCCGGCGACGTAGGCCGGGGTGTGTGCTGGGGGGCGCGTTGGGGTGGTGCGCGCCGGGGTGGACGTTGGCGTGCGCGTTGTGATGCGCGCCGGGGTGGACGTTGGGGTGCACGCCGGAGTGGGTGTGGTGCGTTGGTGCCCTGTGGCGGGTGCGGTGTGGCGGGGCGTGGTGTGGCGTGCGCGTCGGCCGTTGTGGCGTGAGGCGTGCGCGTCGGCGCTCTAGGTGTGTGAGTGCGCCGGTGTCGTTGTGGCGTGTGTGGGTGCGCCGGTGCGTGGTGTGTGGCGCGTCGGTGGTGGGGTGGCGTGTGTGGTGCATCGGTGCCACGGAGTGCGTGGTGTGTCGCGTTGTGTCCGGCCGGGTCCGGGTGGGTCAGGCGACGGTGAGGCGTACGGGTTCTGTGCCGGCGATGAGGGTGGACAGGGCGTGGTCGATGTCGGGGCCGACGTACCAGTCGCCGGTGTGGTCGAGGGTGTAGACGCGGCCGTCGGCGTCGATGGCGAGGAAGGCTGCGGTTTCGGTTTCCTCGCCGAGAGGGCTGACCTCGGTGCCGAGGGCGCGGCCGAGGTCGCCGAGGGTGCGGGCGAGGTGGAGGCCGTGCAGGGGGTCGAGGTGGAGGGTGGCGGGGGCGACCTGGCGACCCGGGCCGGTCGGGGCGATGCGGAGTCCGCCGAATTCGGCCCAGGCTTCGACGGCGGCGGGGAAGACGGTGTGCCGGTGCCCGGCGGGCGAGGCGTGGTCGCGCAGGGCGTCGGCCCAGATCTCTGCCTGCTTTATGTCCCAGCGTCCGGGTTGCCAGCCGGCTGCGCGCAGGGCGGCGTCGACGGGTACGGGGAAGCGGGTGGTGGAGGTGCGGTCGGGGTGCATCGGCCCTTCGATCGTCGTGCTTGCCGGGTGGTTCTGATGGGCGCCGGCTGGGGCAGGGGTGTCAGGCGTCGGCTGCGGTGGGGTCGACGATACGGACGCCGAAGTGGGCGCTGAGGGCGGTGCAGGCGCGGCAGGGGGCGGCGAAGCTGCCGTGGAGGGGGTCGCCGTCCTCGCGTATGCGGCGGGCGGTGAGTTTGGCCTGCTTGAGGGTTTTGCGGGCCTCGCCGTTGGTCATGGGTCTGCGGGCGGCGCGCTTGCTGCGGGTGGCGTCCGTGGCGGCGATGTGCCGGGAGATGAGGATGGTTTCGGCGCAGCGGCCGGTGAAGCGGTCGCGTTGGGCGCTGGTGAGGGTGTCGAGGAAGTCCTGGACGAGAGGGTGGAGAGGTGGGGGCTGATCGCCTCGGGCGGCAGTGCCGGTGAGGGTCGTGCCACGGACGGAGAGGGCGGCGGCGACGGTGGGCAGGATGCCGTCGCGACGGTGGAGGAGGGTCGGGGCGGGGGGCATGCCGGTGCCGCTCCAGCCGATGCGAGGGTCACCGGCCCGCACGTCGTTACCTCCGGTCTGCAAGGTATTCATGATCGTCTTCCCCTCCCCGGGCATCCCCCCGAAGGACACAGAGTGCCAAATGCCGTGGCTGCTGCGGAAGCTGGGGCGGCGCGACACGCCCGGGTTTGGGCGGGCTGTCACGGCAGGGTGACGGCTGGTCACGGATGTGGGGGGTTCGGTCGTGCCGGGGTGGGCCCGTGGATGAGGTGGGCCGGTGACCGGGGTTCGTGTACCGCATAGGCTGTCGCCATCCGCGATCGACACCGCCGTTCAGGCCAGAGAGAACGCCGCAGGGGGCAACCGCCATGACGACAGGTCGGCTCGGGCAGCAAGCCGCGCCGCCGAACGCGGCCTATTCCGGGCAGGTCGTGCACTTCCCGGATCCGGTCCGGGCGGCACGTCACCCGAGAGGGGTACGGATCGACGAGCGCGGTTACCCGGATTTCTCCGCGTACGCGCGCGCGGCGGCGGAGATCGCCGATCCGCCGGAGGGCTTCGGTGTCGACGAGCTGCGGCTGACGGACTATGTGTCGGCGAACGCGGCGCTCGCGGCGTCGGGGCACGAGTTGTGGGACACGGTGCCGGATGTGGCGACGCCGCACGGCTGGACGTGGCATCACGTGGTGGGTTCGCGGCGGCTGGAGCTGGTTCCGGTCGATGTGAAGGCGTTGCTGCGGCATCACGGTGGGGTGGCGACGGCCCGGGTGGACCTGGGCAAGCGGGGTACGCGGCCGTTGCAGGAGACGCGTCCGGCGCATGTCGGGCTGCCGAAGTCGGGTGTGGCGGTGACCGAGTCGCAGGTGCAGGGCGTCGAGGAGGACCTGGGCTACCGCCTGCCGGGTGCCTACCGTTCGTTCCTGAAGGCTGCGGGCGGTTGTGCGCCGGTGGGCGCTGCGCTGGACGCCGAGTTGGGACTGCTGTTGGACCAGCCGTTCTTCACGGTGCGGGACGAGGCGGCGGTCAATGACCTGGTGTACGTCAACAAGTGCCTGCGCGACCACCTGACGAAGGACTACCTGGGCGTCGGTTTCGTGCAGGGTGGTCTGCTCGCGGTGAAGGTGAAGGGCGAGCGGATCGGTTCGGTGTGGTTCTGCGCGTACGACGATGCACGGGATGTGGATCCGTCGTGGTCGCCGGCCGAGCGGGTGGAGCGGTTGCTGCTGCCGTGCGGTGACGATTTCGACGCCTTCCTGTCGCGACTCGCGGGCAATCCGCCGGAGTTGGAGACGGTGGCGAACCTGATGGTGGACGGCGGGTTCGCACGTGCCGTCCCGGTGTCTTCCGTGCCGGTGGGGGAGTGAGCTGCAAGCGATGGTGACCTTCGCGCAGGCGCAGGAGCGCGCCGAGGAATGGATCAACGGGGATGTCCCGGCGTACCAGCATCGTGAGGTGCGGGTGCGGGAGTTCGAACTTGGTTTCGTGGTGTGGGGCGAGGACCGTGCGGAGGGCCCGCGTTCGGACGCGGGTGCGCAGCGGCTCGTGATCGCCCGGGACAGCGGCGAGGCGACGCTGTGGCCCGCGCTGCCGGTGGGTGAGGTCATCCGCCGGTACGAGGAGGAGTACGGCCGTGCCGACCAGGTCGAGGACGCGGTGCCGGCACCGGCTGCCGCTCGGGTGGATCTGAATCAGACGTCGTTCCTCTTGAGTCCGCCGGAGTGGTTGCAGGAGGCGGCGGACAAGCTGGGCATTCCGGATCGGCGGTCCGGGTCGGGGGCAGCGTCGGGGCCGGGGGAGGGCGCTGGTGCTGGTGCTGGTGCCGGTTCGGTCGGTGGGGGTTTCGTCGGGGGCGGGGCGCTTGCCGAGACGCAGGCCGGAGTGCCTGCGGCGGCGGAGGCTCCTGCTCCGGCGTGGGGGGCGCCGGCCGGGACTGACGGTGCGGGTACGGGTACGGCCGGTGGATCCGGCAGCGGTGCGTCGTGGCCGGCTGCCGGGGCGGGCGGCGTGGGGGCGCCCGGTGGGGCGCAGGGCGCGCCGAGTGCGCCGGAGGTGCCTGTCGGCGCTACGCCGTGGGCCGGTACGGACACGAACGCGGATGCCGGTGAGGACCGTTCGGTGCCGTTGCCCGCGACGGTGTTCGCGCCGCCGTTGAGCGACACGGACAATGGGGCTCCGCGGCCGCCGGCGGCCGCGCCGGACGCGAAGACGGCGTTGATGTCGAGGGGCAGCCAGCTGCCGCCCACGGCGGTCGCGCCGGCGCTCGATGCATCGAACGCGCCGGGCGCGCAGAACTTCCCGCCGAGTGCGCAGGGTGGTTCGCCGGCGGTGCCTGGCGCCGCGCATGCGCCGGGCGTACCTGGTGCACCCGGGGCGCCTGGTGCTCCTGGTACGCCGGGCGCTCCGCAGGGCAGCACGCCCCTGCCGTACGGCTACCCGCAGGCGCCGGCGGCACCGGGCACGCCCCCGCCGGGCGCGCCCGCCTACTCTCCGGCGCCCGCCACCTCGCCCGCGCCCCTTGCAGCTCCTGGTGCGCCGGGCGCTCCGCAGGGCAGCCCGCTCCCGACGCCTCCGGGCGCCCCGTCGTACGGCTACCCGGAGGGCCCGGGCGCGCCGGGCGCCCCCGCTGGTCCGCAGGGCGCCCCCGGTTACGGCTATCCGCAGGCGCCGGGCGCTGCCCCGAACGCGCCGCAGCCTCTGGCCGGCCCGGCATCGCCGGGGCGGCCGCTCGCGCCGAACGCCGGGGACATCGCGGACGCCGCGACGAGCAAGGCCGCACCGCCGCCGCGCAAGGCGCGCGGTGGCGTGGGCGCGCCGCCTCCGCCGCCGGGCGCCCCGGGTGCGCCGGGCGCGCGCCCGGGGAGCATGCCTCCGCCGCCCGCGCCTGGTGTGCCGGGCACGCCTCCGGGTGGATACGTGCCGACGCAGCTGGTGTCGGCGCTCGGGCCCGAGGGACCTGAGGGGCAGGGTGCTCCGGGTGGTCCTGGGGGTGCAGGTGCGGTGCAGGCGCCGGGCGCGCCGAATGTTCCGGGCGCCCCCAACCCGCCTGGTGCGCCGGGTGCTCCCGGCACGCCTCCGGGCAACGTGCACCACGCGGCCACGATGCTGGCCGACCCGAGTCAGCTGGGAGGCGGCGCGCCCCAGCCTCTGGGCGCCCCGGGCATGCCGAATCCGCCCGGCGCTCCCGCGGCTCCGGGCGCCCCGGGCATGCCTCTCGCCCCCGGCGCGCCTCACCCGCCGAGCGCCCCGGGCGCACCCCAGCCCCCGGGCGCCCCGGGTATGCCCGGCGCTTCCGGTGGCGCGCGGGGGGCCGTGCACCACGCGGAGACCGTGTTGGCCGCGCCTCCCGTGGGCGGTCCGGGCGCGCCTCCGCCGCCTCCCGCCCCTGGCGCAGTCGGTGCGCCGGGCGCTCCCGGCATGCCGCCCGGTGTCCCGGGCGCTCCGCAGCCGATGCCGCCGGGTGCGATGCCGCCTCCGGGTGGGCCCGTGCCGGGGCAGCCACCGGCGTACGGCTATCCGCAGCAGGGGCAGCCGACGGTGGGTCCGGGGTATCAGGCTGTGCTGCGCTACCGCGCGCAGGACGGTTCGGAGCAGCAGCTGATCCGGCGCTCGGCGCCGGGTACGCCGCACCCGGAGTGGCAGATCTTCCATGAGCTGCGGGCGATGAGCGTGCCGCCGGATCAGGTGCTGGAGCTGCACACGGAGCTGGAGTCGTGCGAGCTTCCGGGTGCGTACTGTGCGCGGATGATCCGCGAGCAGTGGCCGCAGGCGCGGATCACAAGCATCGCGCCGTACGGCACGGACCACGCGAGCCGGCAGCAGGGCATGCAGCAGTTGCTGGCGCACCAGGGTGAGTTGCACCAGGTGGCGGACGGGCCCGCGCGGCCGGCGCCGGTGCGGGCGCCGCTGCCGCCGGTGCAGGCCGCGCCGCCCATCCCGCCGGAGGGGATCGCGCAGGAGCTGGCGGCGGCGTTCGGGCCGGGGATCTTCCGGTTCGAACAGCAGGCGGTGTCGCGCCAGGGGGTGCCGCCGGTCGTGGCGCACACGCTGGTGGTGGCCGGGATGCCGGTGGACCTGAGCCCGTTCTTCTGGGCGCAGGCACAGCCGGGCCGTCCCGTGCCGACGCTCGCGGAGCTGGCGGCCGAGCGCGGGGTGCAGCCGGCCTCGGACGCGGGCTCGTACCTCGTGATGGGTACGGACTTCGGCAGGGCGATCTGTGTGCAGTACGGGACGGCGAACATCGTCGCCGTGCCCGTGGAGGCGGGTCCGGGCGGTGCGCCGGTGCCGCCGCAGTTCGTGAACACCGGGCTGCCGGAGTTCGCGCGGTGCCTGGCGCTGCTGGGCCGGATGTGGCGGCTGCGGTACGGGCTGAACCAGGAACAGGCGGGCCGCTGGACCGTCGACTTCCAGGCCCAGCTGGCCGCCCTGGACCCGGCGGCGCTCGGTTCGCCGGAGAGCTGGTGGTCGGTGCTGCTGGAGCAGATGTGGGACGGGCTGCTGTAGCCCGCGCCTTCGGAGTCTGATCGCAGAATGCCCTTCACGCGTGCGTGAAGGGCATTCTGCGTGGATGGACTTCGCGCCCGTCCGCAGCAAGATCGTCACCCGGGAGGGGGACGTGCTGTGGAGGGGCTGCTCGCGGTCCCGGGGAGATGAGCGGGCCTGGGAGTGCGGCAGGGAGCGGAATTTCGACCGTGACGCATCTGCGGAGTGTCGCGTTATGCACGCTTACATCCGATCCATCAAGATGTGCGCGAAATTATCCTGTCGTGTATGTCCGGTGGAGAGGGGTTCCCAGGGTGAGCAGCGCATCGATGACGCCGCACGGCTTCCCGACCGTTCGGGGGCGCGCCTACCGCCCCGACCAGGTCGACGCGTACATGGAGGCGCTGTCGCGGGACCGGGACGCCGCCTGGGAGCGCGCCGCACGGCTGACCGTGCTCGCCAGGGACATGGGCGCCGAGGCCGCGCGGTTGCGCGAGGCGGTCGCGCAGCTCGCGCCGCAGACGTACGAGATCCTCGGGGAGCAGGCGGGGCGCCTCTACCAGCTCGTGTTGCAGGAGGCGGCGGGCGTCCGCGAGCACGCGCGGCGCGAAGCGCACGAGCAGGTCGCGCAGGCGGAGACGTGCGCCCTCGGCGTACGCCAGGCGGCGCAAGAATCAGCGGATGCGCTCCGCGCGGACGCCGAGGAACGCGCCCGCGAGTGCCTCCTCGCAGCGCGCGCCGAGGCCGACGACCTGCGTATCAGCGCCCGGCGCGAAGTGAAGGAAGGGCGCGGGGAGGCGCTCGTCGCGTTGCGCGAGGTACGGCAGCGCACCACCGGCATGGCCGCCGAGCAGACCAGGTCCCACGCCAAGCAGTGGGCCGCGGCCGAGCGTGAGGAGGCCGATCGGTCGGCCGAGTTCGAGGCCGACGTCGCCGAGCGGATCACCCGCGCCGAGGCCGCCCTGTCCGAGGCGGAACGCGCCCTGGTCGAGGCCGAGGAGTCCGCGCGCCGCTGCCAGGAGGAGGCGTCCACGCGTGCCGCCGAGATCATCGCCGAGGCGCACCTGCACGAGGAGCGCGTCGCCCAGGACACGGAGCAGCTGCTGCGCGAGCACAGCGAGACCTGGGACGACGTCCAGGCGCACATGGACCACGTGCGCAGCAGCCTCATCTCGCTGACGGGCCGCGCGACCCTGGAATAGCCGGGCGGCCCCGGATCGGCCGAGCGCCCCTGGACCAGCGGCCGCGCCGCCCGGGCGGGGACGCCCTCAACCGCCTCTGCGCACCGCCCCCGCGAGGATCCATCCCTCCACCGCCTCGTACTGGCGCCGCTGTTCCTCCGCTTTCCGGCGGCCCGAGGCGACCGTGCCCAGCCAGCCGAAGAAGAAGCCGGCCGGGATGGAGACGATGCCGGTGGTGGTGAACGGGAACCAGTTGAAGTCGGCGTTCGGGAAGGCGGCGACGGGTGAGCCGGAGACGAGGTTGGTGCCCGGCATGAGCAGCAGCACGGTCAGGGAGCCGCCGAGCAGCGTGCCCATCAGCCCGCTTCGGGTGTAGCGGCGCCAGAAGAGGCCGTACACCAGGGCGGGCGCGAGGGCGGAGGCGCCCAGACAGAAGGAGAGGGTCACCAGGGGCTGCAGGCTGTGGTGCTGCACCAGGGCGGCCAGCAGGATCGTCGGGATGCCGACGGCGAGTGCCGAGAGGCGGGCGAGGGCCATCTCCCGGCGGGCCGGCATCTCCCGGACGCGGGCCGCGAACACGTCGTGGGCCAGGGAGTTGGCGCAGGCGAGGATCATCCCGGCGACCGAGGCGAGCACGGTCAGGAAGATCGCCGTCGTCACCATGGTGAACAGGAAGGACTCCGCCGTCGACACGTCGCCTCCGAACGCGGCCCGCGAGCCCAGCAGGTAGGCCGTGTTGCCCTGCGGGTCCGCCGCGGTGATCTCCCTACGGCCGACCAGGGCCATGGCACCGAACCCGATCACCGTGATGACCAGCACGAACAGCGCCACGAGCGACACCGCCCAGGACAGCGAGCGGCGCACCTGGCGGGCGCTGGAGGCGGTGTACATGCGCATGGTGATGTGCGGCAGGCAGGCGCCGCCGAGCACGATGGTCAGCTCCGAAGTGATCATGTCCAGGCGGGCGCCCGGGTGCCCGGCGAACTGGAGTCCGGAGTGCAGGAAGGCCGGCCCGGCACCGCTCTGCCGTGCCGCCGCGTCGAACAGGGCGCCCGGGTCCCAGTCGAAGCGGCGCAGGATCAGCACGGCGACCACGGCACCGGAGCCGAGCAGCATCACGATCTTCAGGATCTGGACGAGCGCGGTGCCCTTCATGCCGCCGATCGTGGCGTAACTGATCATCAGCACGCCGAGTCCGACGACGCAGCCGGTCTTCAGTGACTCGTTCGAGAAGCCCAGGATGAACGCCATCAGCTGTCCGGTGCCGGCGAGTTGGACCAGCATCATCGGCAGCAGCGAGGCGATCGTCACCGTGCAGGCCGCGATCCGTACGCTCCGGCCCGGCATCCGGCGGGCCAGCGCGTCGCCCATGGTGAACCGGCCCGCGTTGCGCAGCGGTTCGGCCAGCAGGAACATCAGCAGCATCAGCGACAGCGCCGTACTGAGGGCGAGCACGACACCGTCGTAACCGCACAGGGCGATCACCCCGCTGGTGGCGAGGACGGTGGCGGCGGAGATGTAGTCGCCGGCGATGGCCAGGCCGTTGCGCAGCGGGGACAGGGAGCCGTAGCCGGTGTAGAACTCGTCGAGGTCGTCGCGGTCCGGGCCGGTCATCACACACAGCAGGAGGGTCAGTGTGACGACGGCGGAGAAGGCGACCAGGGACATGGTCTGCGCCGAGCCGCTGAGGCCGGTGAAGCCGGTGGGGTTGGGGGAGGCGCCGGTGGTCATCGGGTCGCTCCTCGCCGCGCGTCCAGTTCGGCCTCCTTGCGGATGCGGTCCGCGAGCGGGTCGACGTGGCGGCGCGCGGTGTGCTCGTACAGGGCGATCGCCAGCCAGGTGACCGGGAGCTGGAGGAGGGCGAGCAGCAGGCCGGCGGGGATGCCGTCGGCGACGGTCGCCGTCATGAAGTGCGGTGCGAACGCGGACAGGACGAGGAACAGGGTGAAGTAGCCGAGGGCGGTGAGGGTGGCGGTGCGGCGCTGCCAGCGGTACGCGTCGCGCAGCACACGCAGGTCGCGATGGTGTCCGAGGGGTTCGCGGGGCGGAGTGGGGCGCGGGCGGGGCGGTTCGGGGGGTGGGGGCTGCCAGGGGTAGGTGAGGTACGACGGCGGATGCGGCGGGTCGTGTGACATCCCGGGGCTCCTTGCGTGGCTCGGGTCCGTGGCGGCGGACCGCAGGGAGGTGGGGTGGGGGGTGGACAGAGCCACGCACGCTACTCGCGGGTACCCGGGTCGTGTGGCGTTTTCACCAAACTATCCAGTCGGTATGCGCTTACTGCGAGAGAACGGATCTGACCTCGGGTGTTACCCGCGTTAACCCGCGAGGGACGGGTGTGGCGCCCGTGAAGAAGAGCAGCGCCCGGGACCGCCATCCCCGTCAGCCCAGGACGGGCGTCCCCGACCGCAAGGGAAGGCGCTCCCCCTTCAGCCCGGGACGGGCGTCCCCGATCCCCCGGGACCGGCATCCCGGACGGCCCGCCCCGGACGGCCCCGCCCCGCCCCGGCGCGCGTCGCCCCGACCGTGTGCGGCTACTCCTGCCGTACCGGAAACCGCCGGGGCGCCACCACCAGCAGCACCAGGAAGGCCAGCGCGGCCGCGCAGGACGCGCCGAAGTACACGGCGTGGACGGCCGCGGCGATCGCCCGCCGTGTCGTCTCCGGGGCCGTACCGGCGTCCAGCGCGCGCGTGACGGACTCCAGGTCGCCCGCCCCGCCCAGCCGCGCGGCCAGCACTCCGTTGGCGACGGCGCCGAACAGCGAGGCGCCCACGGTCTGCCCGGTCTGCCGGCAGAACAGCACGGACGCGGTCGTCGTGCCCCGCTCCGACCAGCCCACCGTCGACTGCACCCCGATGATCAGTGGCAGCTGGAACAGCCCCAGCACCCCGCCCAGCAGCAGCATCAGCAGGGCCGGCTGCCACCAGGACCCGGGATACGGCAGGAACGGGAACGCGAGCAGGATCAGCGCGCCCAGCCCGATGCCGAGCAGCGCGGTGTCACGGAAGCCGATGCGCCGGTACAGGTGCTGGCTGAGCGCCGCCGAACTCGACCAGGTCAGCGTCCACACGCACAGCACGAGGCCGGCGGCCGCGGGGCCGAGCCCGAGCACCGACTGGGCGTACGTCGGCAGGAACACCGACGGTGCCACCATCACCAGGCCCAGCGCGCCGAGCGCCAGATTGACGGCCGCGATCGTGCGGCGCCGCCACACCCACCCCGGGATGATCGGCTCCGCCGCCCGCCGCTCGACCCACACCACGACCCCCAGCAGGGCGAGTCCCGTGCCGAACATGGCCAGCGAGGGCGCCGACAGCCATGCCCAGGCCACCCCGCCCTGCACCAGTGCGGTCAGCAGCACCCCGCCGCACGCGAACACCGCGAGCGCGCCCGCCCAGTCCACGCGCGCGTGGGCGGCTTCTTCCCGCTCGGGCTCGTGGAGGTGACGGACGATCAGCCACAGTGCGGCCACGCCGATCGGCAGGTTGACGAGGAAGATCCAGCGCCAGTCGGCGTACGCGGCCAGCACCCCGCCGAGGCCCGGCCCGGCCACCGAGGACACCGCCCACACCGTGGACAGCTTGGCCTGGATCTTCGGACGCTCCGCGAGCGGGTACAGGTCGGCAGCCAGCGTCTGCACCGTCCCCTGCAACGCCCCGCCGCCCAGCCCCTGGACGACCCGGAACGCGATCAGCGCCCCCATGTTCCAGGCGCCCGCGCACAGCAGGGAGCCCAGCAGGAACACGGCGGCGCCCGCGACCAGGACCGGCTTGCGGCCGAAGGTGTCGGACAGTTTCCCGTAGACGGGCAGGGTGACGGTGACGGCGAGCAGATAGCCGGAGAACAGCCAGGAGAAGACGGAGAACCCGCCGAGGTCGCCGACGATCTGCGGTACGGCGGTGGAGACGACGGTGGCGTCGAGCGCGGCCAGCGCCATCGACAGCATCAGCGCGGCGACGACCGCGCCCCTCCTGCGGGTGTCCTGGTCCGTCGCGGCGCCGTTGCGTATCGCGGGTGTCGTGCTCCCCACCGGATCCCCTCCCCGTGCCCCTTGCACCTATCCCGGTGGGACAGCTTCCCACGGGACCCTCGAGTTGACCCTGACGCGGCGTGAGGGTGGAGCCTTGCCGGGCCGGAGGGTGGAGCCGACCCCGAGAAGGCCTCCACCTGGCGGTGGACCTCCCCTAGGGGTCTCTCCGCACTACGGCCCGGGGAGGGTTCGTACTGCCGGAGGAGGAGATGGACCCGGTGCCGTCCTTAACCTGGCTTTACGCCGCTGGGGGGCGGTTGACCGAACCCGCGGGGGTGGGGTTTTCCCCCGCACAAGAGGGGGCTTCGCACCAGCGCGCGGCACACCCGCCGCACGCGAGACTCAGCGACGTACCCGGAACGACGCCACGGAACCGCGGCGCATCCACCGACTTGCCGACCGAAACAGGAGACATACCGTGACATCGGCTGTGACCATTCCCAGGCACGGGGGCACTGGAGGGCGTACGGCCGTTGCCGCGCGGGCGCGGCAGGTCGTGAAGGCGTACGGGTCCGGCGAGACCCGCGTCGTCGCCCTGGACCACGTCGACGTGGACATCGCCCGCGGCCAGTTCACCGCGATCATGGGCCCCTCGGGGTCCGGCAAGTCCACCCTGATGCACTGCCTCGCCGGCCTCGACACGGTGACGAACGGCCAGATCTACCTGGACGACACCGAGATCACCGGTCTGAAGGACAAGAAGCTCACGCAGCTGCGCCGGGACCGGATCGGGTTCATCTTCCAGGCGTTCAACCTGCTGCCGACGCTGAACGCGATCGAGAACATCACGCTGCCCATGGACATCGCCGGGCGCAAGCCCGACAAGGCGTGGCTGGACCGGGTCGTGGAGACCGTCGGGCTCGCCGGACGGCTCAAGCACCGGCCCACCCAGCTCTCCGGCGGCCAGCAGCAGCGCGTCGCCGTGGCCCGTGCCCTCGCCGCCCGCCCGGAGATCATCTTCGGTGACGAGCCGACCGGAAACCTCGACTCGCGCGCGGGCGCCGAAGTCCTCGGCTTCCTGCGGCGGTCCGTCGACGAGCTGGGCCAGACCATCGTGATGGTCACCCACGACCCGGTCGCCGCCTCGTACGCGGACCGCGTGCTCTACCTCGCGGACGGCCGGATCGTGGACGAGATGTACCAGCCGACGGCCGATCAGGTCCTGGACCGTATGAAGGACTTCGACGCCCGGGGGCGTACGTCATGACCGTCATGAAGACCTCGATGCGCAACTTCTTCGCGCACAAGGGCCGTATGGCGCTGTCGGCGATCGCGGTGCTGCTGTCGGTCGCCTTCGTCTGCGGCACGCTGGTGTTCACCGACACGATGAACACCACCTTCGACAAGCTCTTCCAGGCGACCGCCTCCGACGTGACGGTCAGCGCCAAGGGCTCCTCCGACACCGGCGAGACCACCTCCCGCACCGGCAAGCCGCCGGTCATACCGGCGTCCGTGCTCGGCGAGATCCGCAAGGCCCAGGGCGTCAAGGCGGCCGAGGGCACGGTGTTCTCCACCTCGGTGACCGTGGTCGACGCCGACAAGGACAAACTGTCGCCCAGCAGCGGCGCGCCCACCATCGTCGGCAGCTGGAACGGTAACGACGCCCGCACCATGAAGATCACCTCCGGTGCGGCGCCCAAGGGCTCCGACCAGGTCATGGTCGACGCGGACACCGCCGACAAGCACCACCTCGAGCTCGGCGACGACATCGGCATGATCAACGTCCTCGGCACACACCACGCGCGCGTGTCCGGCATCGCCACCTTCACCGTCACCAACCCCGGCGCGGCGATCTTCTACCTGGACACGAAGACCGCCCAGCAGAACCTGGTCGGCCGGACCGGCGTGTACACCAACGTCAACGTCACCGCCGCCAAGGGCGTCACCGACGCGCAGCTGAAGAAGGACGTGACCGCCGCACTCGGCCACGGCTACAAGGTGCAGACCGCCAAGGAGGTCGCCGACGCCAACCAGAAGAGCGTCCAGAGCCTCCTGAACGTCATGAAGTACGCGATGCTCGGCTTCGCCGGGATCGCCTTCCTCGTCGGCATCTTCCTGATCATCAACACCTTCTCGATGCTGGTCGCCCAGCGCACCCGGGAGATCGGCCTGATGCGCGCCATCGGCTCCTCCCGCGGCCAGGTCAACCGGTCCGTGCTGGTCGAGGCGCTGCTGCTGGGCGTGATCGGCTCCGTGCTCGGTGTCGGCGCGGGCGTGGGCATCGCGGTCGGCCTGATGAAGCTCATGGGCGCCACGGGCATGCACCTGTCCACCGACGACCTGACGGTCGCCTGGACCACGCCCGTGCTCGGCCTGCTGCTCGGCGTCATCGTCACCGTCCTCTCCGCCTACCTGCCCGCCCGGCGCGCCGGCAAGGTCTCCCCGATGGCCGCGCTGCGCGACGCCGGTGCCCCGACCGACGCCAGGGCCGGGCTCGTACGGGCCCTGATCGGCCTGGTCCTCACCGGCGCCGGCGTCGCGAGCCTGTACGCCGCCGGCACCGCCGACAAGGCCAAGAGCGGCTCGGGGATGCTGGGCCTGGGCGTGGTGCTGACCCTGATCGGCTTCGTCGTCATCGGCCCGCTGCTCGCGGGCGGCCTGGTCCGTGTCCTCGGCGCGGTCATGCTGCGGATCTTCGGCCCCGTCGGCCGGATGGCCGAGCGCAACGCGCTGCGCAACCCGCGCCGCACCGGCGCCACCGGCGCAGCCCTGATGATCGGCCTGGCCCTGGTGGCGTGCCTGTCGGTGGTCGGCTCCTCCATGGTGGCCTCCGCCACCGACCAGCTCGACAAGACGGTCGGTACGGACTTCATCATCCAGCCGGACAACCCGCAGAACGGTCTCATCGCACCCCAGGCGGTCAAGGCCGTCAAGGACACCCCGGGTCTCACACGGGTCACCGAGTACCGGCCGGCCCTGGCCGACTTCACCACCCCGGACGGCCAGACGCTCAAGGACACCGACATCACGGCGGCCGACCCGACGTACGCGACCGACCTGCGCAAGAAGACCGTCGCGGGGAACCTCAAGGACGCCTACCTGCCGGACTCGATGTCCGTCCACGAGAAGTTCGCCAAGGCCCACGACATCCACCTCGGCTCGAAGATCACCGTCGCCTTCAAGGAAGGCGCCACCGCGCACCTGACGGTCCGCGCGATCACCAGCAGCGACGAGGTGATCGACCAGGGCGCCAAGTACACCTCCCTCGCCACGCTCAAGAAGTACGTGCCCGCCGACGGGATGCCGCTCGACGCGCTGGTCTTCGCCACCGCCAAGGACGGGCAGCAGGCGGCCGCCTACAAGGCGCTGAAGGCGGCCCTGCACGACGATCACCCGGAGTTGACCGTACGTGACCAGACCGACTACAAGCAGGCGCTGAAGGACCAGATCGGCCAGCTCCTGAACATGATCTACGGCCTCCTGGCCCTCGCGATCATCGTCGCGGTCCTCGGTGTGGTGAACACGCTGGCCCTGTCCGTGGTCGAGCGGACCCGGGAGATCGGCCTGATGCGGGCGATCGGCCTCTCCCGCCGCCAGCTGCGCCGCATGATCCGTCTGGAGTCCGTGGTGATCGCCGTCTTCGGCGCCGTGCTCGGCCTCGGCCTCGGCATGGGCTGGGGCGCGACCGCCCAGAAGCTCCTCGCGCTGGAAGGCCTGAAGGTCCTGGAGATCCCCTGGCCGACGATCACCGCCGTCTTCATCGGCTCGGCCTTCGTGGGCCTGTTCGCCGCGCTGATCCCGGCGTTCCGGGCCGGCCGGATGAACGTCCTGAACGCCATCGCGACGGACTGACGGACTAACGGCCCTACGGCCGACAGCCACCGCATACGGGGGTTGCGGGGGAAAGACCCGGTGCCGGGAAGTCCTGGGGGACTTCCCGGCACCGGGTTTCTCATGTCTTTCGGCGCCTGCTTCTCAGCGGTTGTCCACAGCCCCCGCACCCGCGAGCGCAGCGTCGTACGCTGGAGACCCCCGGCCCTCACACGAGTCGGGTTATTCGCGTTGCCCACACCCGGACGGAAAGCCTCCTCCATGAGCCTGCACGGTCTGCTCGACGCCCTAGTCAAGGACCCCGCCCTCGCGGAAGCGATCACGGCGGCCGCGGACGGCAACCGCATGCACGTCGACCTCGTCGGCCCGCCCGCCGCCCGCCCCTTCGCGATCGCCGCCCTCGCCCGCGAGGCCGCCCGCCCGGTGCTCGCGGTGACGGCGACGGGCCGCGAGGCCGAGGACCTGGCGGCGGCCCTGCGCTCGCTGCTGCCCCCGGAGGGCGTCGTGGAGTACCCCTCCTGGGAGACCCTGCCGCACGAGCGCCTCAGCCCGCGCAGCGACACCGTCGGCCGCCGCCTCGCCGTCCTGCGCCGCCTCGCCCACCCGAGCCCCGACGACCCCGAGACCGGCCCGGTCTCCGTGGTCGTCGCACCCGTGCGCTCGGTCCTCCAGCCGCAGGTCAAGGGCCTCGGCGACCTGGAGCCGGTGTCCCTGAGGACGGGCCGCAGCGCCGACCTGAACGAAGTCGTGGAAGCCCTCGCGGCGGCCGCCTACGCGCGCGTGGAGCTGGTCGAGAAGCGCGGCGAGTTCGCCGTACGCGGCGGCATCCTGGACGTGTTCCCGCCCACCGAGGAACACCCCCTGCGCATCGAGTTCTGGGGCGACGACGTCGAGGAGATCCGCTACTTCAAGGTCGCCGACCAGCGCTCCCTCGAAGTCGCCGAGCACGGCCTGTGGGCCCCGCCCTGCCGCGAACTCCTGCTGACCGAGGACGTCCGCACCCGCGCGCGTGCCCTCGCCGAACAACACCCGGAACTGGGCGAACTGCTCGGCAGGATCGCCGAGGGCATCGCGGTGGAGGGCATGGAGTCCCTGGCGCCGGTCCTGGTGGACGACATGGAGCTGCTGGTCGACGTCCTGCCCAAGGGCTCCATGGCCGTCGTGTGCGACCCGGAGCGGGTACGCACGCGTGCCGCCGACCTCGTCGCCACCTCCCAGGAGTTCCTGCAGGCCTCCTGGGCCGCCACCGCAGGCGGCGGCGAGGCCCCGATCGACGTCGGCGCGGCCTCCCTGTGGTCCATCGCCGACGTCCGCGACCGCGCCCGCGAGCTGGACATGATGTGGTGGTCCGTCTCGCCCTTCGCCGCCGACGAGGAGCTCGACGCGGACACCCTCAAGCTCGCCATGCACGCCCCCGAGACCTACCGCGGCGACACCGCCAAGGCCCTCGCCGACACCAAGGGCTGGCTCGCCGACGGCTGGCGCACGGTCTTCGTCACCGAGGGCCACGGCCCCGCCGCCCGCACGGTCGAGGTGCTCGGCGGCGAGGGCATCGCCGCCCGCCTGGACGCCGACCTCGGCGAGCTGAGCCCCTCCCTGGTGCACGTCTCCTGCGGTTCGATCGACTACGGCTTCGTGGACCCGTCGCTCCGGCTCGCCGTCCTCACCGAGACCGACCTGACCGGCCAGAAGGCCGCGGGCAAGGACGGCGCCCGCATGCCGGCCCGCCGCCGCAAGACCATCGACCCGCTCACCCTGGAGCCGGGCGACTACATCGTCCATGAGCAGCACGGCGTCGGCCGCTACATCGAGATGGTCCAGCGCACCGTGCAGGGCGCCACCCGCGAATACCTGGTCGTCGAGTATGCCCCCGCCAAGCGCGGCCAGCCCGGCGACCGCCTCTACATCCCCACCGACCAGCTGGAGCAGATCACCAAGTACGTCGGCGGCGAAGCCCCCACCCTGCACCGCCTCGGTGGCGCGGACTGGACGAAGACCAAGGCGCGCGCCAAGAAGGCCGTCAAGGAGATCGCCGCCGACCTGATCAAGCTCTACAGCGCCCGCATGGCCGCCCCCGGCCACGCCTTCGGTACCGACTCGCCCTGGCAGCGCGAGCTGGAGGACGCCTTCCCCTACGCGGAGACCCCAGACCAGCTCACCACCATCGCCGAGGTCAAGGAGGACATGGAGAAGTCCGTCCCCATGGACCGCCTGATCTGCGGCGACGTCGGCTACGGCAAGACCGAGATCGCGGTCCGCGCCGCCTTCAAGGCCGTACAGGACGGCAAGCAGGTCGCCGTCCTCGTCCCCACGACCCTGCTGGTGCAGCAGCACTTCGGCACGTTCTCCGAGCGGTACTCGCAGTTCCCGGTGAACGTGCGGGCACTCTCCCGCTTCCAGACCGACACCGAGGCGAAGACGACCCTGGAGGGGCTCAAGGACGGCGCGGTCGACGTCGTCATCGGCACCCATCGACTCTTCTCCTCGGAGACCAGGTTCAAGGACCTCGGCCTGGTCATCGTCGACGAGGAGCAGCGCTTCGGCGTCGAGCACAAGGAGCAGCTGAAGAAGCTCCGCGCCAACGTCGACGTGCTGACCATGTCCGCGACACCGATCCCGCGCACCCTGGAGATGGCGGTCACCGGCATCCGCGAGATGTCCACGATCACCACCCCGCCCGAGGAGCGGCACCCGGTGCTCACCTTCGTCGGGCCGTACGAGGAGAAGCAGATCGGCGCGGCCATCCGCCGCGAACTGCTGCGCGAGGGCCAGGTCTTCTACATCCACAACCGGGTCGAGTCCATCGACCGTGCGGCGGCGAGACTGCGCGAGATCGTCCCCGAGGCACGCATCGCCACCGCCCACGGCCAGATGTCGGAATCCGCCCTGGAGCAGGTGGTCGTCGACTTCTGGGAGAAGAAGTTCGACGTCCTGGTGTCGACCACGATCGTCGAGTCCGGCATCGACATCTCCAACGCCAACACGCTGATCGTGGAGCGCGGTGACACCTTCGGCCTGTCCCAGCTGCACCAGCTGCGCGGCCGCGTGGGACGAGGCAGGGAACGCGGCTACTCCTACTTCCTGTACCCCCCGGAGAAGCCGCTCACGGAGACCGCGCACGAGCGCCTGGCGACGATCGCCCAGCACACCGAGATGGGCGCGGGCATGTACGTGGCGATGAAGGACCTGGAGATCCGCGGCGCCGGAAACCTGCTCGGCGGCGAGCAGTCCGGGCACATCGCGGGCGTCGGCTTCGACCTGTACGTGCGCATGGTCGGCGAAGCCGTCGCCGACTACCGGCGGCAGCTGGAGACCGGCGAGATCGAGGAGGAACCCCCGCTCGAGGTCAAGATCGAGCTGCCCGTCGACGCCCACGTCCCGCACGACTACGCGCCCGGCGAACGGCTGCGCCTGCAGGCCTACCGCGCCATCGCCTCCGCCAACTCCGAGGAGGACATCAAGGCCGTCCGCGAGGAACTCACCGACCGCTACGGCAAGCTGCCCGAACCGGTGGAGAACCTGCTGCTGGTCGCCGGGCTCAGAATGCTCGCGCGCGCGTGCGGCGTCGGCGAGATCGTCCTGCAGGGCACCAACATCCGCTTCGCACCGGTGGAGTTGCGCGAGTCGCAGGAGCTGCGGGTCAAGCGGCTGTACCCGGGCACGGTCATCAAGCCGGCCGTCCACCAGCTGCTGGTCCCGCGCCCCAAGACCGCGAAGGTGGGCGGCAAGCCGCTCGTCGGCCGCGAACTGCTGGGCTGGGTGGGGGAGTTCCTCGCCTCGATCCTCGGGTCGTAGACAGCGGAGGGGGGCGCTCGGCATGCGGATCGGCGAGCTGGCGGAGGCGACCGGGGCGACACCGCGCGCCCTGCGGCACTACGAGCAGGAGGGCCTGATCATCTCCGAACGCGCCGCCAACGGCTATCGCGAGTACGACACCGGTGCGCTCGTCCGCGTCCGCAACATCAGGCACCTTCTGGACGCCGGCCTCACCCTGGACGACGTACGGGTCTTCCTGCCCTGCCTGGACGGCGACGTCACGGCCGGGCCGGTCCCGGCCAAGGCGGTGCGGGTCGCCCTGGACCGTCTGGCCGTGATCGACGCACGGATCGCCGCCCAGGTGGCAGTGCGGGACCGGCTGGCCGCGGCGCTGAGCGAGGTGGGCAGCACGGCTCCGTGAACCGGTGCGCCGGCCCGGGCGCGCGTCAGGCCACCACCGCTCCGCCGTCCACCGGAAGGACCACGCCGGTGACGAAGGAGGCCTGGGGCGAGGCCAGCCGGGTGATCGCCCAGGCGACCTCCTCGGGGCGCCCGACCCGGCCGAGCGGCGTGTGGTCGAGCTGCCACCTGCGGATGGCGGCACGCTCCTCGGGGGTGTAGCCGGAGTGGTCGGCTATCGGCGTCTCGATGGCGCCCGGGGCCACGGCGACCACCCGGATCCCGCGCGGCGCCAGCTCGACCGCCCAGCTGCGGGTCAGCACCTCCAGGGCCGCCTTGCCCGCCGCGTACAGCGAGTTGCCGGGCCAGCCGCGCTGGCCGACGGAGGTCGTCACGTTCACCACCACGCCCCGGCTCTCCTCCAGGGAGCCGAACTGCCCTGGCCCGAAGCCCCGCACCTCCAGTTCTGACAGACGGCCACGATCCTGCGCGAACACCGTGGCGACGGCCACATAGCAGCCCTGCTCCTCGCGGACCTCGACCCGTCGAGCGGTACGGCCACGGAGGCGGGCCGCCCCTTGCGCCGCAGCGTGGAGGAACACACCGACCGCCTCGCCGTCGGCCCCTGGCAGACCTTCGGCCGGTCCGCCCCCGAACGGCTCGCCGATCTCCTGGGCGACTACCGGGTCGCTGTCGTGCCCTCCGGACTGCTGCCCTCGGAATCCACCCTGGGCATGGGCAAGGGGTGAGCGGGCGCACAGACCCGCCCGCCGGGCTCCCCCTCCGGGGCGCCACATGCCCCAACTCGCTTCCTTCTTGCCCCGAATCGCCCCTTTAGGTGCCATCTGCCGGGCGGTACACGCCCGTTACCGTGGGGGACAGGAACGATCCGCCCGCAAGACCGGCGCGGACCAGGGCGAGCAAGGGGGACGCATCGTGACGCGTCTGAGGGGCGGGGCGGTCACCGCGGTGGTCGTCATGACGGTCGCCGTGGCCGGCTGCACGGGTGAGCAGACCAAGGGGTCATCGGGACCCGAAGGGACAAGGGGCGGGGGAGGGGGCGGGGCCCTGACCGCCGTCGACTCACTGACCGTCAAGGGCCGAGCTCCGAAGACCGGTTACTCCCGGGCCCGGTTCGGCACCGCCTGGGCCGACACCGACTCCAACTCCTGCGACACCCGCGACGACATACTCAAGCGCGATCTGAAGGAGGTGAAGTTCACCGGCGGCACCTGCAAGGTCACCTACGGCCTCCTTGAGCCCGACCCTTACTCCGGCAAGGACATCACGTACCGGCGCGGTCGCAGCCAGGTCGACATCGACCACGTCGTCGCCCTCTCGGACGCCTGGCAGAAGGGCGCGAAGTACTGGGACCCCAGCAAGCGCATAGCCCTGGCCAACGACCCCCTCAACTTTCTCGCGGTCGATGCGAGCACCAACCGCGGCAAAGGCGACGGGGACACGGCCACCTGGGTCCCGCCCCACAAGGCCTACCGCTGCACCTATGTGGCCGCCCAGGTGGCCGTGAAGAAGAAGTACGGCCTGTGGGTCACCGCCGCCGAGAAGGCCGCGATGAAGGAGGTCCTCGCCGCCTGCCCGAGCCAGAAACTGCCCACGGGCGGCAACCCGACGAAGGCCCCGGAGCGGTTCCGCGCGCGGTGAGCCGGGCCGGGTCCGTCGGGTCGCCGAAACGCGAGCGTGCCGGACGCTGCCCGGCACGCAGCACGGCGGAATGCCTGACCTTCTGTGGGACGACGTCAAGTGTCCTCGCCCCCGACCCGGGCCTCTGTCCACCGGCCCCCGGCTGAGTCCGCCTCGCGCGCCGTACCCCCGGCCGCCGGGGACCTGCTTGTCCGGTTTCCGCGCCGCGACCGTACCGCCTACGGTGACCTGCATGGACGTACACGTGAGCAGCCTTGCCGAGCGCCCCGACCGGCTTCCGGCGGTCTTCGGGATGGCCGACACATGGCCCGAGTTCGTCACCAACGACCCCGTGGGAAGTGCCCACTACGGCCGTATCGCCGCCGAACTGCCGGAGTACGCGCTGTTCGCCGAGGACGACCGGGGCGAGGTCGTCGCCCACGCCTACAGCGTGCCCTTCTCCCTCGCCGCCGAGGGCCGCGGCACCCTGCCCGCCCGGGGCTGGGACCAGACCCTGCTGTGGGCCTTCGCCGACCTGCGCCGCGGCACCCGCCCCGACACGGTCAGCGCGATCTCCGTCGTCATCGCCCCGCACGCCCAGGGCCACGGCCTGTCCGCCGTCATGCTCTCGGCGATGCGCGACAACGCCCGCGCCCGCGGCTTCCGCGAGGTCGTCGCGCCGGTCCGCCCCAGCGCCAAGCACCGCGAGCCGCACACCCCGATCACCGAGTACGCCCACCGGGTTCGCCCCGACGGACTGCCGGAGGACCCGTGGCTGCGCGTCCACGCCCGCGTCGGCGCCACCATCGACTCGATCGCCCCGGCCTCCATGACCGTGGGCGCCTCGTTGGAGGAGTGGCGCCGCTGGACCGGGCTGCCCTTCGACACCCCGGGAGACGTGGAGGTGCCCGGCGCGCTGGTCCCGGTCCGCTGCGAACCGGAGCGCGGGTACGCCGTCTACGTCGAACCCAACGTATGGATGCGGCACCCGCTGTGACCCGGTGCCGGGCCCGGGCCGGCAGCAGCCGCCCTGCGCGTCCGGCTGCCGGCCCGGTGGATCCGGTGGATCAGGTCGATCTGCCCGCCGTGCGGATCACGCGGACGTCTTGCCCTTCAACAGCCCCAGAATCTGGGTCGTCAGCTTCTTCGCGCTCGCCGCACCGTTGTCGCTGCCGGCGGTGGACAGCACGGTGACCACGGAGTTGCCGGAACGGGCCGCGATGAGGGTGGTGCCGCTCTCCCAGGTGCCGCTCGTCAGCGTCATCGTGTAGGCCTCGTCACCGAGCCCGGCCGTGGACCGGCCCGTCACCTTCACCTTGGCGTGTGCATCGGTGTCCGTGAACGTGGCGCACTGGGTGGCGACGGACCGCAGCTCCTGCATCACCGTCTTCGCCGTGGTTCCCTGGAACTGGTCGATCTCCTGGGCCAGTTCCTCGGTCTTGTCCTGGTTCACGTAGTCGTCCTGCACGAACGACACGCCCCCCTTGAAACCGGACACCTGGATCCAGGACGTGGCCTCCAGTCTGGTGCAGTCGGGCTTTGCGGTGTTCCTGCTGGACACCGCGAGGAACTGGCCCCCGCTGTCCGAGACACCGTCGGCCTCGCGGGCGAACCCGGACGGGAAGGCCGACGCGGGCGCCAGCACCTTCTTGAGCTGCGTACCGGTGAGCAGACCGGCGTTGGGGTTTGCCGCCTTGGCCGGCTTGGCGCTCGCGTCGGTGTCGGAGGAGGAACCGGAGGAGCAGGCGGAAAGGGCCAGGGGGAGCGCCGCGACGGCGGCCAGGGTGGCGATACGGCACGGGAGACGCATGACAGTCCTTCAAGAAGAGAGGTGAAACGGGGGAGTGTGTACGGCATGCCGTACGGCGTCCGGAGCCGGTGCGCCCTCGGGCGCCGGGCCCGGGAACCGTTGAGCGGGGCCGCACGAGTGGGGGGTGCAGAGAATAAGCAGGTCAGGGCCACAGAACGATGACCGAAGCTTCAAAGGCTGGTCAAAGCGGGCGTCGATCCTCGACGTTTCGCCTGTGGTGAAGAGGTCTTGGGATGTGCGGTGGTCCCATGGCGGTTCCTCGCTCGGAGAGAAGTGGTGAGTGGTGGTGCGGCCGCGGCAGGCGGCCGCATCCCGACGCTGACCGGAAGGCGGATCAGGCCGTCCTCTTCCAGTCGCTGCAGCCGGTCGTCCTGAAGTAGGCGTCCGTGGAGCGGATGGTGACGAGGGCCGTGCCGGTCACGTTGTTGTGGGCGATGACGGAGTCGGGTCCCTGTCCGGCGTCCGCGGTGCGCTCCCAGTGGCACATGCCGTCGGTGTTGCCGGTGGTGCGGTAGGTGCCGGGCTTGATGTCCGAGCCGACCTGGTAGTCGCCGTCCCCGTCGAAGGCGGCCTTCTCCTCGGCAGCCTCGGCGCCGCCCGAGTTCTTCTTCCCCTCGGGCTGGTGCGCGGTGGATGCCGAAGAGTGTGTGCCGCTGCTGCCGGAGCCGCCGTCGCTGTTGCCGGCGTTCGCGGACACGACACCGATGACGACGACCCCCACGACGGCGCTCAGCGCGATCTGGCCCTTCATTCCCATGGCGGGAACCCCTCCCTGGCGTGGCGACCGCTCCCTCCCGCTGGCCGCTCGTTCGCTGGGTCAATAAGATCAGAGTCTGTGAACCGAGTCAACACGATTCACAGGATGGGTTGTGTACACGAGCGTGAATGCATGGATCTTGTGTACGCCGGTATGCTCGGCGCACACGGGACGAGGGGAGTGGGGCCGGTGCGGGACAACGCGACAGAGGTGACCGCAGCCGGTATCGCCCGGCTCGCCGGAGTGGGCCGTGCCGCCGTCAGCAACTGGCGTCGCCGGCACGGCGACTTCCCCAAGCCGGTCGGCGGCACCGAGACCAGTCCGTCGTTCGCCCTGGCCGAGGTGGAGGCGTGGCTGCGCAAGCAGGGCAAGCTCGCCGAAGTCCCGCTGCGCGAACGGGTCTGGCAGCAGCTCGCCGGCCATCCCGAGGGGCCGGTCGCCGCCCTGGTGCATGCGGGGTGCGTCCTGCTGCTCATCCATGAGCGCCCCACCGTCTGGCTCGATGTGAGTGCCGGCTCCGACGAGCGGCTGGCAGCGATGCTGCCGGGTGCGCTGGAGCAGGTGCTCGGGCCGCGTTTCGGTGCCGGGTACGGCCGCGGTGTTCACACGGACCGGGCGGCGGGCGCCTCATCCGCTGTGAACAGCCCGCTTTCTGTGAATTCCGGTCCGGCAGTTCACGCCGAGGCTCGCTCCTCCCGAGCTCCGGGCGCCGTGAACACGCCACCTGGTGTGAACACCCCACCGACCGCGCACAACGCACCCGCCGCGCACAACGCACCCGCCGTCCACGGCGCCCCCGCGATCCACACCCCGACAGGCCCCCAACTCCTCCCCTCCGTCCCCCTCCTGCGCGGTGCCGCCGAGCTGGCCGCCGAGCTGGGGGCGCGGCAGACCTTCGAGTTCCTGCTGGGCCGGCACCTGGACGCCAATCCACGCCAGTACACGCTCACCCCGGCCGAACTCGCCCGCCTGATGGCCGACCTCGCCGGCCCCGCCCGTACCGTCCTCGACCCGGCCTGCGGCACCGGCGCCCTGCTGCGCGCCGTGGACACCCGCCCCGACCAGCAGCTGTACGCCCAGGACAGCGCCCCCGACCTCGCCGCACTGACCGCGCTGCGGCTCGCGCTCCACGCCCGTGCCACCGTGCACGGTGCCGTCGGCGACACCCTGCGCGGCGATGCCTACCCGGAGCTGCGCGCCGACGCCGTCCTGTGCCACCCGCCGTTCAACGAGCGCAACTGGGGCCACGACGAACTCGCCTACGACCCGCGCTGGGAGTACGGCTTCCCCGCGCGCACCGAGTCCGAGCTGGCCTGGGTGCAGCACGCGCTGGCCCGGCTGAGCGAGGGCGGCACCGCCGTCCTGCTCATGCCGCCGGCCGCGGCCTCGCGCCGTTCCGGGCGCCGGATCCGGGCCGACCTGCTGCGCCGGGGCGCGCTGCGGGCCGTGGTCGCGCTGCCGGTCGGGGCGGCGCCGCCGTACAACATCCCGCTCCATGTGTGGGTGTTGGCCCGGCCCGACCGGACGCCCGCGGCTCCCGAGGTGCTGCTCGCCGACACCGGGCGGTTCGCGGGCGAGGCGCGTGGCGGTCCGGACTGGCAGGCGGTCCGGGACGCCGTCCTGGACGCCTGGCGCGCCTTCGCGCGCGCGGGGCGGCTGGAGGACCGGCCGGGGCTGGCGCGTTCCGTGCCGGTCATCGAACTGCTCGACGACGACGTGGATCTCGCCCCCGCGCGCCATCTGCCGCCCCCGTCCGTGGCCGACGGCGCGGAGCAGCTCGCGGCGGTGCGCGAGCGCCTCGGCGCGACCCTGCGGCTGACCGCCGACCTCACCCCGCCCTCCGCGGACCCGGGGGCTCCCGCGCGCTGGCCGCTCACCACCGTGGGCGAACTCGCGCGCGGGGGCGCGCTGGTGCTGCGCACCGGCGGAAACGGCGGCCACGCGCGCGTGCCCGTGCTCACCGACCATGACGTGCTCGCCGGAACGGCACCCTCCGGGACGCTTCCGGAGAGCGACGAGGAGGCCGTGCTGACCGAGCCGGGCGATGTGGTCGTACCGGTGCTCGGTGGCGGCTCGGTGGCGCGCGTGATCGACGATGCGACGGGGGGCGCCGCCCTGGGGCGCAGTCTCGTGCTCCTGCGCCCCGATCCCGCGGCGCTCGACCCCTGGTTCCTCGCCGGCTTCCTGCGTGGCACGGCCAACCACCGCCAGGCCAGCAGCTACGCGTCCACGGCCACCCGCCTGGACGTGCGCCGCCTCCAGCTGCCCCGGCTCCCGCTCGACGAACAACGGCGCTACGGCGCGCGCTTCCGCGCACTTGACGATTTCGAGCGGGCGCTGCGCGACGCGAGCCGGCTCGGGGAGCAGCTCGTGCGCGGGATGTACGACGGGCTCACGGACGGCACCGTCGCGCCCGATTGACCGTGGGCCCGGACAACGGTTCGGTACAACCCGGGCCGCTTGTCCGCGCCGGGCCATATGCTCGATGCGACCAGCGCACGAGTGGTGTCGTCCGCCCGGCAGAGCACACGGGGCGGTTCCGTACGCCCATTTCAGGCATCAGGAGCAGTCATGCAAGGCCACGGCTACGCACAGCCGGTGAAGCAGCCGCCGCACCCCGCGGTGCTGGTCTTCCTGCGTGTGCTGTTCGTGGCGGTGGGGGTCCTCAGCATCGGCTTCCTGACGTGGGTGATGCTGCTGCGGCTGGCCGCCGTCACCCGCAGGTCGCTGGACTGGGGCCTGTTCGTGGCGGTGCTGGCGGCCGACATCCTCGCCATCGTGCTGCTGGCCAGCGAGCCCGGCGAGGAGGTCCACACCCCAGGTGGCTACCTGGGGATGA
The DNA here is from genome assembly GCF_040630895.1 of Streptomyces sp. NPDC005728. Lineage (NCBI taxonomy): Bacteria > Bacillati > Actinomycetota > Actinomycetes > Kitasatosporales > Streptomycetaceae > Streptomyces > Streptomyces sp. NPDC005728. The sequence continues at coordinate 112,656 of NZ_JBEXYL010000006.1, read as the reverse complement.
CCCTGCTCCTCGGCGCCCTGCCCATCGCGCTCGTGTACTACCTCGCGGCGGACGTCCGGCACTTCCAGAAGCTCCGGGAGGCGTACGCGCGCGGCCCGGCGGTGTCCGGGTACGGCTATCCGCGGCCTCCGGCGCCGTTCACCGCGACCACCGTGGCGCAGACCCCCGCGCCCGTGCGTCCCCCCATGGCGCACACGCCCGTGCCGCAGCCCCCGTTGACCACGCCGCCGCCCCAGCGCCCGGCGCCTGCCAGGATCGACCAGGTGCGCGCCGAGCTGGACGAGCTGAGCGACTACCTGCGCAAGCACGACGGCCACCAGGACGGCCGTGACGACGGCATGCAGGACGCCGGCCACGAGGGCGGACGGTGACCGTGGCGACCGGACGTGTCGTCGCCGGCCGGTACGAACTGTCCACGCTCATCGGACAGGGCGGCATGGGCCAGGTCTGGACGGCGTACGACCAGCGGCTGGACCGGCGGGTGGCGGTGAAGCTGCTGCGCCCCGACAAGGTGGCCGGTCAGGAGGCGGACGAACTGCGCCGCCGCTTCGTGCGCGAGTGCCGGGTCACCGCGCAGGTCGACCACCCGGGCCTGGTCACCGTGCACGACGCGGGCAGCGAGGGCGAGGAGCTGTTCCTCGTCATGCAGTACGTCGACGGCGCCGACCTCTCCGACCACCTCGCCGAGCACGACCCGTACCCGTGGCAGTGGGCGGTCGCGGTGGCCGCGCAGCTGTGCGCCGTGCTGAGCGCCGTGCACGCCGTGCCGATCGTCCACCGCGACCTCAAGCCGCGGAACGTGATGGTGAAGCAGGACGGCACGGTCACCGTCCTCGACCTGGGCGTGGCCTCGGTCATGGACACCGACACCACCCGCCTCACCCACACCGGCTCGCCGATCGGCTCGCCCGCCTACATGGCGCCCGAGCAGGCGATGGGCGGCGCGGTCGGCCCGTACACCGACCTGTACGCGCTCGGCGTGCTGATGCACGAACTGCTCAGCGGGGACGTGCCGTTCGCGGGGTCCACGGCGCTCGGCGTGCTGCACCGGCACCTGTACGAGCCCCCGCTGCCCGTGCGCCGTCTGCGCCCCGAGGTCCCCGAGGCGCTGGAGGCGCTCGTCCTGCGCCTGCTCGCCAAGGACCCGCAGCACCGGCCGGCCTCCGCGCAGGAGGTGTACGAGCACCTGGCGCTGCTCCTGCCCGCGCGCGGGACGCCCACCGGGGCGCCTTTGGACCCCACGCGCCCCTTCTTGCGCCCTCACGCCCCCTGGCCGGACCGCGCGCGGACCCCCGCGCCCCGGCCCGCCCCCGTCGCGCCCGCGCCGGTGGTGACCGAGAAGCCCGATGTCGCCGCCGCCGTCGACGAGGTCAAGCGGCTCCTCGGGGAGGGCCGCATCACCCAGGCCGTGGACATACTCGGCGCGATCCTGCCCGCCGCGGCCGAACAGCACGGCGAGCACTCCCCGGTCGTGCGCACCCTGCGCAAGCAGTACGCGGCCACCCTCATGGACGACGGCCAGTACCGGCGCGCGCTGCCCGAACTGCGCCGCCTCGCCGACGAACGCGCCGCCGAGGCCGGCCAGGCCGACCCCCAGTCCCTGCGCTTCCGCTACGAGGCCGCCCAGTGCCTGGAGCAGCTTGGTGAACCGGCGGCGGCGCTCGCCGAGTACCGCGCGCTGCTGCCGTACTACGAGAACCAGTACGTCGCCGGCGACCCGCAGCTCGCGCACGACGTGCGGCGCCGCATCGGCCACCTGCTGCTCGCCCTCGGGGACCGGCCGGCCGCCCACGACACGCTCGCGCGGCTGCTGATGGACGTGGAGCGCTTCCAGGGCCCCGGACACCCGCTGGCCGCGGACATCCGCCGCACCCTGCAGTGGCTGGGGCAGATGCGCGGCTAGATTTTGCTGTTCCCTGGGAGATTCTTGTCGTCCTCGGGGGATTGTGTTTCCCGAAGCCAGGAACGGCGCCGGATAGGTTGCGCTTCGTTTTGCCAGGTGTACACGAGCAGGGGTGGGGTTCATGGCCGGCCATCGGCAGTCGCAGAAGCGCAGATACGTCACGTGGGCGGTGGCCGGGGCGGCCGTCGTCGCCGGAGCCGGCATCGCCGCGCAGACCTCCATGGCCGCCACCACCTGGCCCGCGCAGAAGACGTTCACCGGTCGCGCCTTCGACACCTGCGCCGCGCCCTCCAAGTCCGCGATGCAGGCCTGGCACACCGGTTTCTACGGCGCCGCCGCCGTCTACGTGGGGGGCAAGAACCGCGGCTGCAACCAGCCCAACCTCACGTCCAAGTGGGTCACGGACGTCACCGCCATGGGCTGGAAGCTCATCCCGATCTACGTCGGCGCCCAGCCGCCCTGCCAGTCCGGCTCCAACCCGGAGAAGCTGACCGCCTCCACCGCCGCCTCCCTGGGCGCGCAGGACGCCGCCGACGCCGTGGCCAAGGCGTCCGCGCTCGGCATGAAGACGGGCAGCCCGATCTACCTCGACATGGAGGCGTACGACAGCACGAACAAGGCGTGCAACGACGCCGTGCTGACCTACGTGCGCGCCTTCGACAAGGGCCTGCACGCCAAGACGTACCGCGCCGGCTACTACGGCTTCACCAGCTCCAGCGCCAAGGCCGTCGCCACCGCCTCTGACAAGACGGACCTGCCGGGCAACCTCTGGTACGCACTGTGGGACAAGCAGAACACCACCACCGCGGACTGGCCGTGGGGCTCCACCCAGTTCACCGGCCACAGCCGCGCCCACCAGTACATGGTCAACAGCAAGGAGACGCGCAACGGCGTCACGATCACCGTCGACCGTGACGCGTGGGACGCGCCGGTGGCCGTCACCGGCTGACCGGAGCCCACGGGCCGCAATCCCTCCCGGGGCGGCGCGGCGGTGCCCGAAGCACGCGTGAATCGTTGGTCGAATGGGTTGGCCGCAGCCTGCCCACTGCCTACCATCGATCACCGCAAGAACTTTGTGCACCGTCGCACAATCTCCTCGGGAGGTCTCCTTGCACCGCCGCCGTCGCACCGCGCTCGTCCTCTCCGCCGCGATCGCCGCCGCGGCACCCCTCCTCACCGCCTGCGGAAACGATGCGCACCCCGGTGCCGCGGCCGTCGTGGGAGGGCAGCGGATCACCGTCGCCCAGCTGGAGAACCGGGTCAACGAGGTACGCAAGGCACAGCGGGCCGCGGTGCCGGACGAGACCCAGTACCAGCAGGTCCTCGCCTCCACCAGCAGCCTCACCCGCGACACCCTGCACAACATGGTCCTCGACCGGGTGCTGCACCGCGCCGCGCAGGACAAGGGCATCACGGTGACCCGCAAGGAGGTCATCGAGATGCGCACCGGCCTGGAGACGCAGGCAGGCGGCATCAAGGGGCTGGAGGCGGCCTGGCTGCAGAAGTACGGCATCGCGCCCGAGCGCCTGGACGAGAACCTCCGCCTCCAGATCGAGGCGCAGAAGCTCGCCGCGAAGCTCGGCACCGACACCGGCCAGCCCGCCTTCTGGAAGGCACTGTCCCAGGCCTCCGGGGAACTCCACGTCGACCTCAACCCGCGCTACGGCTCCTGGGACGTGCAGAAGAGCAGCCGCGTGGACGCCAAGACACCGTGGGTGCGCGAGGTCACGGCGACCGGAATGCAGCAGCAGACGGCGTAGCCGGGGGCTTCCGGGAGTGCTGTGACGGTCCGGCAGCGCCCGGGTCCGGCCGGACCCGGGCGACGTCGAATCCGACAGCGGTCGGGGCAGTGGTCGGGGCGCCGGCCGGCGACGGGTTCGGCAGCCGTCGACAGAAGGCCGTCGGTCATACGATCACATGACCCCTCTGGCCCTGTGGACAACCGATCACGTCCCCCTTCGCCGTGGGCTACGTTCGGATCGTGAACGCAACCAGTCCCGAAGCCGCCCCCGGCCGCGTCGTCCTGCTCACCACCAGCCACCGTGTCGCGCCCGGCCTGCTGTCCTGGCCCGCCTGGCAGGCGCTGCGCGCCGCCGACGCGGTGCTGTGCGCGGACGGCGCGCATCCGCAGCTGCCCTATCTGCGGGAGGCCGGCATATCCGTGGCGGAGGCGTCCCCCGCCGCCCAGGAGCTGGTCGACGCCTGCGCCGGCGGCCGGACGGTGGTGGTCGTGGCCACGGGAGAGGGAGAGCCCGCCCTCACCGACGGCCTGGCACGCCTGGCCGGCTCCGGCAGGGTGCAGATGCCGGAGCTGGAGCTGCTGCCCGCCTCCTACGACCTGCCCGGTGCCCGCCTCCTCGACCTCGTCCAGGTCATGGACCGCATCCGCGCCGAATGCCCCTGGTCGTCCCGGCAGACCCACAAGGGCCTGGCCAAGTACGGCATCGAGGAGGCGTACGAACTGGTCGAGGCGATCGAGGCCGGCGACCGCGAGGAGCTGCGGGAGGAGCTGGGCGACGTCCTGCTCCAGGTCGTCTTCCACTCCCGCATCGCCGAGGAGGACCCGGACGCGCCGTTCTCCGTCGACGACGTGGCCGGTGGCATCGTCGCCAAGCTGATCCACCGCCATCCGCACGTCTTCGGTGAGGAGAAGGCCGAGACGCCGGAGGACGTCAAGGAGCACTGGCTGCGCACCAAGGCCGAGGAGAAGCGGCGCACCTCGGTCACGGAGGGCGTCCCCCTCGGCCAGCCCGGCCTCGCCCTCTCCGCCAAGCTCGCCTCCCGTGCCCGCACGGCGGGCCTCGACGTCCCGCTCCCGCAGGGGGACGGCATCGGCTACGAGCTGCTGGCGCTGGCGGTGCGGGCCGAGGCGGACGGTGTCGACCCGGAGACGGCACTGCGGGCGGCGGCGCGGGTGTACCGGGACGCGATCCGGGCGGCGGAAAGCGAAGGGGAGAGCGACGCAGAGGGAAGGAGATGACGGGAAGGAGGAAGGGCTAGCCGCCCTACGGGCCGTCAGACCGCCTGTGTCTCAGTACCGTTGACGTAGAGCGTGGTTGCGATGCGTTGGGGGCATGCGTGAGGCTGGGGTCGGAGCTGGCGGGCGTGGGAGCCGAGGTGCTCGTGGCGGGGCTGCGCTCGGCGGAGCGGGTGCGGGTGCGTGACCGGTTCGCGGAGTGGTTCCGGAAGCACGATGCCGCCGCGTATGCAGCCAAGCTCCCCTCCGTCGTGGAGCGAGAGCCCAGTGCCTCCGAGCTGGATGAGCGGACCTGGCGCAATCGCCTGAGCAACACGCTGATGTTCGCTCTGGACCCGGAAGCGGCGAAGGAACAGCTGCGCGAGCTGATAGGGGAGTGGGAGCAGCGTCCGCCCCACACCGCGGACCACGTCGACTTCCGGAGCGGCACCTTCCACGGCCCGGTCGTCGGCGTCCAGATCCAGAACACCTACGGCGGCCCGCCGGCCCTCGCGCACTCCAGCCCGGCCGACTGGCCGACGGCAGCTGACCTGGAGCCGCTCGCACACGGGGTGCGGCCGGCCCGGCGGGTGAAGGGGCTGCCCCAGCTCCCGCCCTACGTCGAGCGGGATGTCGACGGCGCCGTCGGCTCGGCGCTGGCGGAGGGCGGCCTGGTGGTCGTCCTCGGGGAGCCGTTCGCCGGGAAGTCACGTACGGCGCTGGCGGCCCTGGCCGCCGTGCTCCCGACCGCCCGGGTGTACGCGCCGGCCCGGCACGCCGACCTCCAGGGCCTGTCCGGTCTGCTGCGGGGCGGGCCGGACCGCTGCGTCCTGTGGCTGGACGACCTCGACGGCCACCTCGGCGACGGCGGCCTGGAGCCCCGGCTGCTGGCCCGGCTGACCGGTCAGGGCGTGGTCGTGGTCGCCACGCTGCGGGAGGACGCCTATGACGAGCACCGGCAGACGTCACGGGGCCGCGTGCTGGACCTGGCGCAGCTCGTGGAGCTGCCTCGCGAATGGAGCCGGGCGGAGCGGGGGAGGGCGGAGGGGGCGGGGGACCCCAGGCTCGCGCAGGCCGCCCGGCGCAGCGGCGCGGAGGGCGTCGCGGCCTACCTCGCCCTCGCCCCGTTGCTCTGGGAGGAGTGGCAGCGCGCGCGGCGTCCCGACCGGCATCCGCGCGGGCACGCGCTGGTGCGGGCGGCGGTCGATCTGGCGCGGTGCGGGCTCGGGGGGCCGCTGCCGCAGGACCTGATCCTGGAGGTGCACCAGACCCACGAGGTTCCCGCCGGGCTGGACCGGGAGTCGGTGGAGGACGCTTTGGAGTGGGCGGCGGGGAAGCGGTTCGGGGTGCTGCCGCTGCTGCGCCGCGGCGGACCCCGGGCGTGGGAGCCGGCGGCCTGCCTCGTGGACATGGCTGAGCAGGACGGAGGCCTTCCGCCGGTGGGCGGCGGGGTGCTCCGGCAGCGGGCGGTGGAGGTCGCGCGCGAGGACGAGGCGTACGACTTCGAGACCGTGGCAAGGCTGGCACGGACCGCGTTCGGGGACGCGGCCGAAAGCGGGGACAAGGCGGCGATGTACCGGCTGGGGCTGCTCGAGGAGAGCCTGGGGTCCGCGGAGGAGGCCGAGGACTGGTTCCGGAGGGCGGCCGAGGCCGGGGTGGCCAAGGCGGCGGGACACCTCGGACGACTGCTCGCGGGGCGCGGGGAGGGGAAGCGGGCCGAGCCGTTTCTGGAGAGGGCCGCCGAGGCCGGGGACGGCACGGCGGCGACGCTGCTCGGAAAGCTGCTGCGTGATCGCGCGGAGAAGTGGCTCCAAGTGGGAGCGGACCAGGAGGACTCGGAGGCCGAGCACCTGCTCGCCGATCTGTTGGTCACCAGCGGCCGGTCCGAGGAGCTGTGGGAGCTGTACCACGGGGCGTCCGCCGCGGGGCGGCCCGAAGTGGCCAGGAGCCTCGGCATGTGGCTCCTGGTGTGGAACCAGCGGATCGCCGGCGCGACCTGGCTCCGCCGTGCGGCCGACGCCGGTGACGAGGAGGCTGCCGACATGCTCAGGTACGCCGACCGGCCGGAGACGCTGGAGGACGCCCTGGGCTACTGCGCACCCAGTGGCACCTATCCCCTGGACCACGCCCACTACGGCGCGTTGCTGGAGGGGTCGGGCCGCCCGGACGAAGCGAGTGATCACTATCACGAGGGCCACAGGAAGGGTGACTCGTACGCCGCGTATCGCCTGGCCGCCCTCCTCGAGAAGCAGGGCGCCCCGGAGGAAGCGAAGGACTGGTACCGCAGAGCCGCCGCCATGGGCCACCCCGGTGCCCTGAAGGCGCTCGGCGAGATGCCCGAGAAGCCGGATACCGTCGAGGAGTGACCAACGACCCCCACCCCCCGACCGCCCCCGACCTCTTCACCTGGGAGTTCGCCACCGACCCCTACCCCGCCTACGCCTGGCTCCGCGAGCATGCCCCCGTGCACCGGACCCGGCTGCCCAGCGGGGTCGAGGCCTGGCTGGTCACGCGGTACGGCGATGCCAAGCAGGCCCTCGCCGACCAGCGGCTGAGCAAGAACCCGGCGCATCACGACGAGCCCGCGCACGCCAAGGGCAAGACGGGCATCCCGGGCGAGCGCAAGGCAGACCTGATGACGCACCTGCTGAACATCGACCCGCCGGACCACACCCGGCTGCGCCGGCTGGTCAGCAAGGCGTTCACGCCCCGCAGGGTCGCCGAGTTCGCCCCCCGGGTGCGGGAGCTGACCGACCACCTCATCGACGGGTTCGCGCAGAAGGGCGAAGCCGACCTCATCCACGACTTCGCCTTCCCGCTCCCCATCTACGCCATCTGCGACCTGCTCGGCGTCCCGCGCGAGGACCAGGACGACTTCCGGGACTGGGCCGGGATGATGATCCGGCACGGCGGAGGGCCCCGGGGCGGGGTCGCGCGATCGGTGAAGAAGATGCGCGGCTATCTCGCCGAGCTGATCCACCGGAAGCGGGAGGCGCTGCCCGCCGAGCCCACCCCGGGCGAGGACCTGATCTCCGGCCTCATCCGTGCCTCGGACCACGGCGAGCACCTCACCGAGAACGAGGCCGCCGCCATGGCCTTCATCCTGCTGTTCGCCGGCTTCGAGACCACCGTGAACCTGATCGGCAACGGCACCTACGCCCTGCTCACCCACCCCGAGCAGCGCCACCGGCTCCAGCGGTCCCTGGCCGCCGGGGAGCAGGACCTCCTGGAGACCGGCGTCGAGGAACTCCTGCGCTACGACGGTCCGGTGGAGCTGGCCACCTGGCGGTTCGCCACCCGGCCGCTCACCGTCGGCGGGCAGGACATCGCCGCCGGGGACCCGGTCCTCGTCGTACTCGCCGCCGCCGACCGGGACCCGGAGCGGTTCGCCGGTCCGGACGTACTGGACCTGTCCCGCCGGGACAACCAGCACCTCGGGTACGGCCACGGCATCCACTACTGCCTGGGCGCCCCGCTCGCCCGTCTGGAGGGCCAGACCGCGCTCGCCACCCTCCTCACCCGCCTCCCCGACCTGCGGCTCGCGGCGGACCCGGCCGAGCTGCGCTGGCGTGGCGGGCTCATCATGCGCGGCCTGCGCACGCTCCCCGTGGAGTTCACGCCCGCCCCCTGAGCGCGTCGGCCAAGCACACCCGGCACAGCCGAAGATGACAGAAGTTCATTTCTGTGATCTTCACGTGATCTGCGCGGCATTAACTTGTGACAAGTGATCGTCTGCCTATACGTTCACCCATCAGTGTGGCGCGCCGAGTTTCCTGCGCCACGCCACCCCAGCTGTCGCACGAAAGGCTTCCGCATGCTCTCCGGGAACGGTCGTCACCGTCGCCCCCGTCAGGCTCCGGCTCTCCTCGTCGCGGCCGGAGTGACTGGCTCCGCCATCGCCATCCCACTCCTGGGTGCCGCGAGCGCCAGCGCGGCCGACGGCACCACGTGGGACAAGGTGGCCGAGTGCGAGAGCGGCGGCTCCTGGAGCGCCGACACCGGCAACGGGTACTACGGCGGCCTCCAGATGTCCCAGGACGACTGGGACAAGTACGGCGGCGGCCAGTACGCCTCCAGTGCCGACCAGGCCAGCCGGTCGCAGCAGATCGCCGTCGCCGAGAAGATCCTCGCCGACCAGGGCACCACTCACTGGGCCACCTGCGCCCTGCTCGCAGGACTGTCCTCGAACTCCGGCTCCGTGGACGTCGACACGGGCGTCGGAGGCTCGGGCTCGGCGGACTCCGGTGACTCCGACTCCTCCAAGTCCTCTGGCGACTCCGACTCCTCCGGTTCCAAGGACTCGTCCGACTCCACCGGTAAGTCCGACTCGTCCGACCTGTCGGATTCATCATCCTCGTCCGACTCCTCCTCGGATGCGACCGGCAAGCCGTCCCCGGGCAAGAGTGAGAACAAGGACAAGGGTGCCGACTCGGGCAAGGATGCCGACGCACCCAAGTCCGACAAATCCGCATCGCCGGGTTCCCGTGAGGGGCAGGAAGGCGAGGGCGCCGTCACGGATCCCGCCACGGAAGAGTCGGACAATTCATGGCAGACCGGCGGCTCTTGGAGCCTGGTCGACACCGGCACGCTCAGCAGCGGCGGACGTCATCGCGGTGACAGTGCGGACGAAAGCAACGCAAACGGTCAGGGCGCCTCGGCGTCCGGCCGCCACGCCTCTCGCGACGCGGGCACCTACACCGTCGTCGAGGGCGACACCCTCGTCTCCATCGCCGACTCCCTTGACGTCGACGGCGGATGGCGCGCGCTCTACGCCGAGAACAAGAAGGCCATCGGCGCCGACCCGGACCACATCGCTGCCGGTCAGACCCTGCAAGTCGGTGCCGAAAAGGGCGAAAAGTAGCGGGAGTTGACGCCCCGCTTCGCGCCTAATGTCCGGTTTGGTGAAAGTGTGGGATGAGTCTCAGAAGCCCTGATCGTCTTTGAAATTCCGGCGATCGCCTGTCTACGGTCAAGGCCGCTCGTCACCACGAGCCCCGGCAGTCGCAACGCCGAATCCTGCCAGCGGTTGCCCGGGAACAGTCGTCGCGTCATGCGCCGTAGGCAGGAGCGGGGGACCCAAGGTAAGTGCCGGAAGCGGTGGTTGATGCCGTAACCGGCTTGGGGTGAAGCCGTGTCCCGGAAGGGGCGCGGCCGGGCAACTCAACCGGCCCGAACCCGACAGCTCACCTCGCAGGCGTCGGTGAGGGGATCGATCCATGCTGTTTTCCGGCAAGGGCAAGCACCGCCGTCCGTCCAAGGCCACCCGCGCCATCGCGCTCGCCGGTGTCACCGGCGCCGTCGTCGCCGCCCCGCTGATGGCGGCCGGCAACGCCTCCGCCGCCACCGCCTCCGAGTGGGACGCGGTCGCCCAGTGCGAGGCCGGCGGCAACTGGTCCATCAACACCGGAAACGGCTACTACGGCGGTCTGCAGTTCTCCGCCTCGACCTGGGCCGCGTACGGCGGTACGCAGTACGCCGCGCAGGCCAACCAGGCCACCAAGGCGCAGCAGATCACCGTCGCCGAGAAGGTCCTCGCCGCCCAGGGCAAGGGTGCCTGGCCGGTGTGCGGCACGGGCCTGTCCAGCACCCCCTACGGCGGTGCCGCCCCCGCCGCCCCCTCGAAGACCACCGCGCCGAGCACCACCACCCGCTCCACCGACCAGCAGGCCGCCTCCCGCTCCGCCGAGCGTCCGGCCGCGAGCAAGACCGTCACCACCCCGACCGGCAAGAAGGTCAAGAAGGGCGACGGCGAGTACAAGGTCGTCAAGGGTGACACCCTCAGCAGCATCGCCGAGAAGCACAAGGTCGAGGGTGGCTGGGAGAAGCTGTTCAAGCTGAACAAGGGCATCGTCGAGGACGCGAACCTCATCTACCCGGGCCAGCAGCTGCACCTGAAGTGACATCCGGGCCCCACCAGAACCACAGCGCCCTCACAGGCTCTCCCCCCACACTCAAGGCCTCGTGAGGGCCACCCCCCGTCCCCACGGGCTCCCCGCTCCGGTGCGTTTTCCCCCGTACGCACCGGGGCGGGGTTCTTTGTTTTCCCGCGCTGTTTGCCCACTCTTCAATCGGGTCTCATCCGGGTCCCTTTGTTCCGTGCGTGAACAATAGGTACCGTCTCCCTGTCCACGGGACGGTCGGTCGGTGGCCGACGGTCCCGGGACGGTTAGGCTCTAGTCGCAAGGCTCACCAGCCCCGCACAACCAGCGTCACATCCACGAAGGAGATGCTCGTGCCGTCCATCGACGTCGTCGTAGCCCGGGAAATCCTGGACTCCCGAGGCAACCCCACGGTCGAGGTCGAGGTCGGCCTCGACGACGGCAGCACGGGTCGTGCCGCCGTCCCGTCCGGCGCCTCCACCGGTGCCTTCGAGGCCATCGAGCTGCGCGACGGTGACCCGAACCGCTACCAGGGCAAGGGCGTCGAGAAGGCCGTCCTCGCCGTCATCGAGCAGATCGGCCCGGAGCTGGTCGGCTACGACGCCACCGAGCAGCGCCTGATCGACCAGGCCATGTTCGACCTGGACGCCACCGACAACAAGGGCTCCCTCGGCGCCAACGCCATCCTCGGCGTCTCCCTCGCCGTCGCCCACGCCGCCTCCGAGGCCAGCGACCTCCCGCTCTTCCGCTACCTGGGCGGCCCGAACGCGCACCTGCTGCCGGTGCCGATGATGAACATCCTGAACGGCGGCTCGCACGCCGACTCCAACGTGGACATCCAGGAGTTCATGATCGCCCCGATCGGCGCGGAGTCCTTCTCCGAGGCCCTGCGCTGGGGCACCGAGGTCTACCACACGCTGAAGAAGGTCCTGAAGAACAAGGGCCTGTCCACCGGCCTCGGCGACGAGGGCGGCTTCGCCCCGAACCTCGGCTCCAACCGCGAGGCACTCGACCTCATCCTCGAGGCCGTCAAGCAGGCCGGCTACGTGCCCGGTGAGCAGATCGCGCTCGCGCTCGACGTCGCCGCGTCCGAGTTCTACAAGGACGGCAAGTACGAGTTCGAGGGCAAGTCCCGCTCGGCCGCCGAGATGACCGAGTACTACGAGGAGCTCGTGGCGGCCTACCCGCTCGTCTCCATCGAGGACCCGCTGTTCGAGGACGACTGGGCCGGCTGGAAGGTCATCACCGACAAGCTCGGCGACAAGGTCCAGCTGGTCGGCGACGACCTGTTCGTCACCAACCCGGAGCGCCTGGCCCGCGGCATCGAGGAGGGCACCGCCAACGCCCTGCTGGTCAAGGTCAACCAGATCGGCTCGCTGACCGAGACCCTGGACGCCGTCGAGCTGGCCCAGCGCAACGGCTTCAAGTGCATGATGTCCCACCGCTCCGGCGAGACCGAGGACGTCACCATCGCCGACCTGGCCGTCGCCACCAACTGCGGCCAGATCAAGACCGGCGCCCCGGCCCGCTCCGAGCGCGTCGCCAAGTACAACCAGCTGCTTCGCATCGAGGAGATCCTCGACGACGCCGCGGTGTACGCCGGCCGCTCGGCCTTCCCCCGCTTCAAGGGCTGAGCCTTACAGAGTTAAGCCTTAGCCAGTCGTACGTACGTCCCTGTACTCGGTCCCGTACCGTGTGCGGGGACGTACGCACGTGTGAAGGGGAGGCGGGACATGGCCGTGAAGGACCGGGACCGGTTCTCCACCGCGACCAGGCTCAGGCTGCTCGGCGAGCAGACCGCGGCCCGCGTCTACCGCTCCCAGACCAAGCGGCAGGCCCGCCGCTCCCGGCTCACCGGCCGCGCCGCCCTGCTCGCGCTGGTGCTCTGCTCGCTGATCGTCGCGCTCGCCTATCCGATGCGCCAGTACGTCTCCCAGCGCGCCGAGATCGCCGACCAGCAGCATCAGCAGGAGCGGGCCCGCAAGCGCGTGGAGCAGCTGCGCGACCTCAAGGCACGCTGGCAGGACGACGCCTACGCCGAGCAGGAGATCCGGCGCCGGCTGCACTATGTGATGCCGGGGCAGACCGGGTACATCGTGGTCGACCCGGGCGCGGCCAAGCAGTCCCGCGCCGACCTCGGGGCCGCCCACCGGCCCTGGTACGCGAACGTCTGGGACGGGGTCGACAAGTCCGACGCCTCCGACCAGTGACCGGCCTCCGGCCGGCAACGGCCCTGGGCCGGTAACCGACAGACAGAAAGCCACCCTGAAAGCAGTCATGGAAACGCCTCCGCCGCCCACTCCGCGCACCGAGCCCACCGACGCGGACGTCGAGGCCTTCAAGCAGCAGCTCGGCCGCCCGCCGCGGGGCCTGAGGGCCATCGCGCACCGCTGCCCCTGCGGTCAGCCGGACGTCGTGGAGACGGCACCCCGGCTGCCGGACGGCACGCCCTTCCCGACGACGTACTACCTGACGTGCCCGCGCGCCGCCTCCGCGATCGGCACGCTGGAGGCGAACGGTGTCATGAAGGAGATGACCGAGCGGCTGCAGAGCGACCCCGAACTGGCCGCCGCCTACCGGGCCGCGCACGAGGACTACATCCGGCGCCGGGACGAGATCGAGGTCCTGGCGGGCTTCCCCAGCGCGGGCGGCATGCCGGACCGGGTGAAGTGCCTGCACGTGCTGGTGGCCCACTCGCTGGCCGCCGGCCCGGGCGTGAACCCGCTCGGCGACGAGGCGATCGCGATGCTGCCCCCGTGGTGGAGCAAGGGGCCGTGCGTGACGCTGCCCGGGGCGCCGGCCGGTGAGGAGCGGCAGACGGAGACGACCGAGGACGGCTCGGGCTTCTTCGCCGCCAAGCCCATAGAGGAGGACGACCAGTGACCCGCGTCGCCGCCGTCGACTGCGGTACGAACTCCATCCGCCTGCTGGTCGCGGATGTGAACCCGCAGACGGGTGAACTCGTCGACCTGGACCGCCGGATGACGATCGTGCGGCTCGGCCAGGGCGTCGACCGCACCGGCCGGCTCGCCCCCGAGGCGCTGGAGCGGACCTTCGCCGCATGCCGCGAGTACGCGGGGATCATCAAGGAGTACGGCGCCGAGCGGCTCCGCTTCGTCGCCACCTCCGCGTCCCGGGACGCGGAGAACCGGGACGACTTCGTGCGGGGCGTCCTCGACATCCTCGGCGTCGAGCCCGAGGTGATCACCGGCGACCAGGAGGCCGAGTTCTCCTTCACGGGCGCCACCAGGGAACTCGCGGGACGGGACGACCTCACCAGGCCCTACCTCGTCGTGGACATCGGCGGCGGCTCCACCGAGTTCGTCGTCGGCGACGACCACGTACGGGCCGCGCGGTCCGTGGACGTCGGCTGCGTGCGGATGACCGAGCGGCACCTGGTGCACGCGGGCAAGGTGAGCGACCCGCCCACCGCGGAACAGATCGTCGCCATACGGGCCGACATCGAGGCCGCCCTGGACCTCGCCGAGGAGACGGTCCCGCTGCGCGAGGCGCACACCCTGGTCGGCCTCGCCGGCTCGGTCACCACGCTGTCCGCGATCGCCCAGGACCTTCCCGAGTACGACTCCGGGCGCATCCACCACTCCCGCATCTCCCACGACCGCGTCCGCGAGATCACCGAGTGGCTGCTGCGCTCCACGCATGCCGAGCGCGCGGCGATCCCGTCCATGCACCCGGGCCGGGTCGATGTCATCGGCGCGGGAGCCCTCGTCCTGCTCGCGATCATGGAGCGGATCGGGACCGAGGAGGTCGTCGTCAGCGAGCACGACATCCTCGACGGCATCGCCTTCAAGGTGGCGGAAGCGGCGGAGAAGGGTAAGCGCAGCGACTGACCTGCGATGACGTGGAGCGGCCCCGGTTCCTCGTGGGGAGGAACCGGGGCCGTCGCACCAGCCCGTGCAGGCGGTCCGTCAATTGCACAGAAGGACGATGAGGCCGCTGCACCCCCCGTCTTCGCCGCCACCACCGGCCGGACTCGACTGGGCAGCCGCTCCGGCTGCGACATGGGAGGCGGGTGTCGCGGTAACGGCGGACGCGGCCGTCGCCGCTCCCACCGCAAGAGCGATACCCAGGGCTGCGCTGACCGCGCCTATTCGCAAAGTGGCCTTCGTGGAGACCTTCGGTGAAGTGCTCATGCAGGCACGCTATGTGACCTTGTGTCCAATATCGCGCGGTGTGTGGCTGACCGGGTGAAGGGCGCGCGACCCCATGGTCCGGTCGGGTGCTTCCGTGGCCTGGATCTCTTTTGTTACCGATGGGTAGCATGCGGCTGAGCAGTCCGGATAACGTATGAGCGCCGCCACGGGGCGGTCGGCGCACCGTCCCGCGACACCTCGTCGGAAAACTTCGTGAAGTTCTTCACAAGGAATTGGGCCCTGCCGGGGGATCCAGGGGGCCTTGTTGGCCCGTTCGGGGGCTCAACGGGCCCTGGAGCGCCCTCACGAGAGCGTTGCGCGAGTGTTTCGCGAGGGCGTTCCGGAGGGCCCGGACGGGCCCCTCACAGTGGGTCCCGGAGCCCGGAGAGGCAGCTCACGCGGCATTGACAACGGGTCGAACCACCCCGCGGTTCCCCGCCTCGACCATGGCCTGCGACACGCGGGTCGCGGAGTTTAACACAGGCCCTGTCGGAGCTTGTGAAGGGGCGCACGAGCACCCCTCCTGAGGCGGGTGGATACTCGATGCCATGAGCACCACGGAGCGTCCCAGGATCCTCGTAGTAGGCGGTGGGTACGTAGGCCTGTACGCAGCTCGGCGCATTCTCAAGAAGATGCGCTACGGCGAGGCGACCGTCACGGTCGTCGACCCCCGGTCGTACATGACCTACCAGCCCTTCCTCCCCGAAGCCGCCGCCGGCAACATCTCCCCTCGCCACGTCGTCGTCCCGCTGCGACGCGTGCTGCCGAAGGCGGAGGTCCTCACCGGCCGGGTCACCACCATCGACCAGGACCGCAAGGTCGCCACGATCGCCCCGCTGGTGGGCGAGGCGTACGAGCTGCCCTTCGACTACCTCGTCATCGCGATGGGCGCGGTCTCCCGCACCTTCCCGATCCCCGGCCTCGCCGAGCAGGGCATCGGCATGAAGGGCATCGAGGAGTCCATCGGCCTGCGCAACCACGTCCTCGAGCAGCTGGACAAGGCCGACTCCACGACCGACGAGGAGATCCGTCGCAAGGCGCTCACCTTCGTCTTCATCGGCGGTGGCTTCGCGGGCGCGGAGACCATCGGCGAGGTCGAGGACATGGCCCGGGACGCGGCCAAGTACTACAAGAACGTCTCCCGTGAGGACATGCGCTTCGTCCTCGTGGACGCCGCCGACAAGATCCTCCCCGAGGTCGGCCCCAAGCTCGGCCAGTACGGCAAGGAGCACCTGGAGAGCCGGGGCGTGGAGATCTACCTCTCCACCTCCATGGACTCCTGCGTCGACGGCCACGTGGTGCTGAAGAACGGCCTCGAGGTCGACTCCAACACCATCGTCTGGACGGCCGGCGTCAAGCCGAACCCGGCCCTCGCCCGCTTCGGCCTGCCCCTCGGCCCCCGCGGTCACGTCGACTGCGAGCCGACCCTCCAGGTCAAGGGCACGGACTACATCTGGGCCGCCGGTGACAACGCACAGGTCCCGGACCTCGTCGGCCGCAAGGCGGGCAACGAGAACGCCTGGTGCCCGCCGAACGCCCAGCACGCGCTGCGCCAGGCCAGGGTCCTCGGCGACAACGTGATCTCCGGCGTGCGGGGCTTCCCGCAGAAGGACTACGAGCACGGCAACAAGGGTGCGGTGGCCGGTCTCGGCCTCCACAAGGGCGTGGCGATGATCGTCATGGGCAAGGTGAAGATCAAGCTCAAGGGCCGCCTCGCCTGGTACATGCACCGTGGCTACCACGGTCTGGCGATGCCGACCTGGAACCGCAAGATCCGCGTCTTCGCCGACTGGACCCTGGGCATGTTCCTCAAGCGCGAGGTCGTCTCCCTCGGCGCCATGGAGAACCCCCGCGAGGAGTTCTACGAGGCCGCCAAGCCGGCGCCGGTCGCCGCCGGCAAGACCGAGCAGAAGGCCAAGGCCTCCTGACCTCAGGGTCACCCGGTCAGCCCGAAGGGGCCGCCTGCCATCCGTGGTGCGGGCGGCCCCTTCGCCGTACCCGGGGCCGTCCGGTGCGGCCGATTCCGCCGTCAGTCAGGTGATCTCTGCACTCGGCGCCGCGGCATTCCGATCGCGGGTGGTACAGGACGCATGTGAGCACCCCACCGCCGCCCGAACCGCCCTCCGGCCCGCCGCCCGGCCCGCTGCCCGGCCCGCCGTCCGAGACGCAGGCCTTCGGGCCGCAACCGACGCGCCCCTGGTGGCGCAGACGTCCCGCGCTCATCGGCGCCGCAGCCGCCGTGGTCGCGATCGTGGTCGCGGCGGCGCTGGTGATCGTTCTCCGCGGCCGGGGCGAGGAGCAGGCGCCGATCAGGAATGCCGCGGCGGCCCGCGCCGTCGTGAAGGGGGTGGCACTGGTTCCCGGGGACTGGGGCCTCGGCTATGTGCGCAGTACTCCCTACGAGAGCGACAAGGTCACGGAGGCGGTCGCCGACGACGACTGCAGCCTCGTGGGCCGGCCCCCGGAGAAGGCGCTGGCCGCGCTGTTGCGCAACGCCCAGAAGTCGGATCAGTCCGTGGTCGGCACCTCGATGATCATCGTCCACCGGGACGACGACACCGCCGCGTCGGACATCGCCCGGTTCCGTTCGGATGCGCGGCGCTGCCAGACGGAGACCGACTCCGCGAGCAGCCAGCGCTGGGAGGACGTCCGCGAGGTCGACGTCTCGTCGCTCAAGGGCTTCGACGAACTGGCGGCCGAGGAGGGCCACCAGGTCGTCGACGAGAACGGCCAGAAGGTGGACAACTACTACACGCAGGTCACCGGCCGCAAAGGGCAGGTCCTGATGCAGACGTCCGTTGCCCGAGCGGGCGACCAGGGGCAGAACCGGCAGAGCGCCATGAAAGCCATCTCGCTCATGCTGAGCCGCTTGTAGCAGACCGGGGGCCCGGTCCGTCTGGACGGACCGGGCCCCGGGGTGTTCCGCGCTCAGACGGACTGGGCGGGCGCGTCGGGCTGCGCGGCGCCGCTGTCGGGCAACTGGACGTTGGAGAGCAGCTGCTCGTAGTCCTGATCCATGACGTCCTGCTGATCGGCGGTACCGGTCGACATGAACTGGATCATGTACGGGCCGAGGTCGACGAGCCGGATGTGACCGACGGTGCCGTCGGTGGCGGTCAGGTTCGCCTGGAGGCCGGAAAAGCCGTCCGAGGTCGTGCCCTTCTCGACGTCGGAGCTGGTGAACGCGGTGCTCGCGGACTGCGGGTCGGCGTTCAGGTTGTCCACGGCGGCCTGAAGGCTGCTGGGCAGGTCCCAAGGATCGGACGGATTCGCCCCCGGCATCTCGTAGATCGCGAAGCCGATGGACCCGTACGCGGTCTCCACCGTGTAGACCCGAGCCTGGGCGCCCCCCGCCTCGTACTCCTCGACCTGGGCGTTTCCGGGGAGCTGGACGGTGATGCCGCTCGAGTCGTCGGTGGTCGCCGTCCACTGTGCAGCGGCGTCGACGTCTGCGACGGAGGCCGCGGCGACGGTCTGGGGCGCCGTGGCGGCGAACGCGGTGCCCGGCAGCAGCACACCTCCGGTGATCACCGTGGTCGAAGCGGCGAGCAGGGCGACACGCTGGAACGTGGAGATACGGGTCATGGGAGTTCACATCCGAGGAGTCTTGAGAGGAGGAGTCGAGTGGAACGTTCTGCCTCAATTAGGACAAAACACCCCCAGGTGGGTCACGCCCCTGGATGTCGGGACTTGACCGATCGCGGTCGCTCGGGTAACGGGGAGGGGTGACGGTTCGGCCAATGTGTCGGCCGGAGCACGCGGAGGGGAATGACGTCGGCGTGCGCGGTCGTTTCCTCTGCCGGCCGGATGGAGACGATCCAGCGGGCCCATTCCTTTCACCGGAGGTGCGCCATGGCCGACGCCGCGTCGCGGCTGAGGAGTCTTGCCGAGCAGATGCTGGGAGTGCCGCTCCCCCTACGGGTACGGGCCTGGGACGGCTCGCAGGCGGGGCCGCCGGACGCGCCGGCCCTCGTCATGCGCAACCGCCGCGCCCTGCGCCACATGCTGTTCAAGCCGGGCGAGCTGGGCCTCGCCCGCGCCTGGGTCGCCGGAGACCTGGACGTCGAGGGCGACCTGTACACGGCGCTCGACGCCATGGCCGGGCTGGTCTGGGAACGCGACGAGGACGCCCGCGGCCTCGTCCAGGCGCTGCGCGACCCCGAGGTGCGGGCCGCAGGACGGGAGTTGCTGAAGCTCGCCGGGCCGCCGATCCCGCCCGCCCCACCGCGCGAGGAGGTCCGCAAACGCCGCCATCTGCACACACGGCGCAGCGACAAGCGGGCCATCAGCCACCACTACGACGTCGGCAACGACTTCTACGAACTGGTCCTCGGGCCGTCGATGGTCTACTCGTGCGCCTACTGGGAGGAGGACGGCACCCTGGAGTCCGCCCAGCGCGACAAGCTCGAACTCGTCTGCGCGAAACTCGGCCTGAGGGAGGGGCAGCGACTGCTGGACGTGGGCTGCGGCTGGGGCTCGATGGCCATCCACGCGGCCCGCGAGCACGGCGTGAGCGTCGTCGGTGTCACGCTGTCCCAGGAGCAGGCCGTGTACGCCCGTAAGCGCGTCGCCGACGAGGGCCTGGCCGACCGGGTGGAGATCAGGGTCCAGGACTACCGGGACGTCGTGGACGGCCCCTACGACGCCATCTCCTCCATCGGCATGGCCGAGCACGTCGGCGCCGAACGCTTCCTGGAGTACGCGAGCACCCTGTACGCCCTGCTGAAGCCAGGCGGACGGCTGCTCAACCACCAGATCGCCCGTCGCCCCCAGCGCGACGAATCGACGTACGAGACCGACCCGTTCATCGACGCCTACGTCTTCCCGGACGGCGAACTCGCCCCCATCGGCAGCACCGTCACCCAGCTGGAGCGTGCCGGCTTCGAGGTCCGGGACGTGGAGTCGATCCGCGAGCACTACGCCCGCACCCTGCGCAGCTGGGTCGCACGCCTGGAGGCCGACCGGGACCGTGCGGCCCGCCTCACCAGCCCCGGCCGCGCCCGCGTCTGGCGCCTGTACATGGCCGCCTCCGCGCTCGCCTTCGAACGCAACCGCATCGGCGTCAACCAGGTCCTGGCGGTCCGCACCCCGGAGCCCGGCACGTCCGGCCTGCCGCTGCGGCCGCGCACCTGGAAGGGCTGACACGGCAGGGGGCCCCGCCCTGCATCGGCAGAGCGGGGCCCCGAGGGTCGTACGGCTACTCGGCCTTGATGGCCGCCAGCACGTTCAGCCGGGCCGCACGCCGGGCCGGCCACAGCGCGGCCAGGACACCGACCACCGCCGCCAGCAGCAGGAAGACCGTCATCCGGCCCCAGGGCAGGACCAGTTCGTACGTCGGCATCTTGGTGCCCAGCAGCTCACCGGCGGCCCAGCCGAAGAACACGCCCAGGCCGATGCCCAGCACGCCGCCGAACAGGGAGATCACCAGGGACTCCAGGCGGACCATCCGCTTGACGGCGCCGCGTTCCAGGCCGATCGCGCGGAGCATGCCGATCTCCTGGGAGCGCTCGAAGACCGACATGGCCAGGGTGTTGATGACCCCGAGGACCGCGACGATCACCGCCATGCCGAGCAGTCCGTAGACCATGTTCAGCATCAGCGTGAACATCTTCGCGATGTCGTCGGAGATGTCCTGCTTGTCCTGGATCTTGATCGCCGGGTTGGTACCGAGGGCCTTCTCCAGCTTGTCCTTGGCCGTGCCGGACGCGCCGTCCGCCGTCTTGACCATGACCTGCATGTCGGTCGGGTCGCTCAGGTGCGGGGTGAGGATCCTGTTGTCGAGGATGATCCCGTTGAGCATGTCGTTGCCCTCGTAGATCCCGGCGACGGTCAGCTTCTGCGCCTTGCCGTCCTCGAAGTGCGCGGTGAAGTCCGAACCGGCCTTCCAGCCGAACGACTTGGCCCGGTCCTTGTCGACGACGACCTGCGTGCCGCCCACCGTGAAGGAGCCGTCCTCCACCTCGAGGTCCGTCAGCTTCGCGATGGCCGAGCCGTTGACACCGGTCAGGAACTCGGTCTCGCCGTCGATGCGGGACTCGCCGTTGCGCAGCGGGCTGCTGAGGGTGACGCCGTCGGTGGCGGCGATCTTCTTCGCCACGTCCGGGGAGAGCGGGCCGCGGTTGGCCATCGAGACGACGTAGTCCGCGCGGATCGCCGAGCTGGCCATCTTGTCGATCGACGTCTGCAGGCTGCCCGCCATCACCGTCATACCGGTGATCAGGGTCAGTCCGATCATCAGCGCCGACGCCGTGGCCGCCGTACGGCGCGGGTTGCGCACCGAGTTCTGGCGGGCCAGCTTGCCCGAGACACCGAACACGCGCAGCACCGGGGCGGCGGCCGCGATCAGCGGGCGGGACAGCAGCGGGGTCAGGATGAACACGCCGATGATGAGCAGGACCGCGCCGAGCCCCATCGGGCCCTGGCCGTCGGAGCCGTTCATCGACGTGGCCGCGAGGATCACCGCGACACCGGCCGCCGAGAACAGCGCGCCGAGCGTGTTGCGCAGCACCAGCGACTTGGTGGTCGCCTTGGCGTGCACGCTGCTCATCGCCGCCACCGGCGGGATCTTCGCCGCACGCCGGCCCGGCAGCCAGGCGGCCAGCACGGTGATGACGATGCCCACCGCGAGCGCGGCCACCACGGTGCCCGGCGTGATCACCAGCGGCCCGTCCGGCATGGCCGCGCCGAAGGAGCCCAGCAGGCTGCGCAGCCCGGCGCCGATGCCGATGCCGGCGACCAGACCGGTCACACCGGCGACCGCGCCCACCACGAACGCCTCGATCAGCACCGACCGGGTGACCTGCCGGCGGGAGGCGCCGACGGCCCGCAGCAGGGCCAGTTCCTTGGTGCGCTGGGCGACCAGCATGGTGAAGGTGTTGGCGATGATGAACGTGCCGACGAACAGGGCGATACCCGCGAAGACCAGCAGGCCCTGCTTCAGACCGCTCATCGACGAGGAGATCATCTGCGCCTGGTCGTCGGCGAGCTGCTTGCCGGTGGTCGTCTCCACCAGCTTCGACGGCAGCGCCTTGTCCAGACCGGCCTTGAGCGCACTCTGGCTGGTTCCCGCCGCTGCCTGCACGTCGATCTCGTCGTACGTGCCCTTCTTGCCGAACAGCGACTGCGCGGTCGGCGTGTCGAACAGGGCGAGACTGCCGCCCGCGGCCACGTTGCCGTCGTCGGTGGTGAAGATGCCGCTGATGGTCGGGGTGAGGACCGGGCCGTCGACGGAGAGGCGCACGGTGTCGCCGACCTTGTAGCCCGCACGCTCGGCGGTCCTGGAGTCGATCAGCACCTCGCCCTTGCCACGGGGCGCGTGGCCGCTGACCAGCGGGTAGCGGGCGTCTTTGGTGCCCCAGTAGTTGCCGCCCTCGGACTGCCAGTCGCCGCCGAGCAGCTTGCCGTCCTTGTCGGCGATCGCGGTGAAGCCGGTGACGACACCGGTGGCGGAGGCCGCGCCCGGAGCCTTGGCCGCCTTGTCGAGCAGCGCCTGGGTCAGCTCGGGGGTCTTGCCGACCTGGTCGCCCTTGGAGTCCTGGTACGTGGCCCGCACGGCGACGTCGACATGGTCGAAGCCCTTGGCGGAACTCTGCTGGTAGGCCTCGGAGATGGTGTTGGTGAAGACCAGGGTCCCGGACACGAACGCCACGCCGAGCATGACGGCGAGCACGGTCATCAGGAGCCGGGCCTTGTGCGCGAGTACGTTGCGCAGGGCGGTGCGGAACATCAGCTGGTCCGGCCCTTCGCGTCGAACTGCTTCATCAGGTCGAGCACGGAGTCGGCCGTGGGGGCGTACATCTCGTCCACGACCCGGCCGTCCGCGAGGAAGATCACGCGGTCCGCGTAGGCGGCGGCCACCGGGTCGTGGGTCACCATGACCACCGTCTGACCCAGCTCGCGCACGGAGTTGCGCAGGAAGCCCAGCACCTCGGCGCCGGAGCGCGAGTCGAGGTTTCCGGTCGGCTCGTCACCGAAGATGATCTCGGGCCTGGAGGCGAGCGCACGGGCGACGGCGACCCGCTGCTGCTGGCCGCCGGACAGCTGCGAGGGCCGGTGGCTCAGCCGATCGGACAGCCCGACCATCTGGATGACCTGGTCCAGCCACGCCTTGTCGGCCTTCCGGCCCGCGATGTCCATCGGGAGGGTGATGTTCTCCAGCGCGGTCAGTGTCGGCAGCAGGTTGAAGGCCTGGAAGATGAAGCCGATCTTGTCCCGGCGCAACTTGGTGAGCTGCTTGTCCTTCAGGGAGCCCAGCTCGGTCTCGCCGATCCGCACGGATCCCGAGGAGAAGCTGTCCAGGCCCGCCACGCAGTGCATCAGCGTGGACTTGCCGGAGCCGGACGGGCCCATGATCGCGGTGAACTCGGCCTGCCGGAAGTCGACGGAGACCCGGTCCAGGGCGACCACCCGGGTCTCGCCCTGCCCATAGATCTTCGACAGCTCAGTGGCGCGTGCGGCCACGGCCGTGGCTCGGCCGGCGGTGGGTGTGGTGGTCACGGGAAGGTGCTCCTGTCGGGACGACGTTGCGTGGTGGGGACTGATTCATCGTCCCGGCCGCCGGCGTCCGTGTAGTCAGTCGCTGTTCCCGTTCCGAGGGGCGACTCCGGTCGGACGGAGCGGGCCCCTGTCATACCTGGGGAGGACGGCGACCCTCAGACCGGCGCCGCCCATAACAGGTGGACCGCCCTCCTTCGGTAGGTGAAATTCCGTCATTCCGCGTACGCGTGCGCCCACGCCACGTCACGCTATTGGCAAGTGCGGATGGCCCGTTCCGCGGGCTGATGCACCCTCAGACGTCAATAAAATAAGACAACATCGGGCTGTCCCTTCCGCTGATCGGGGGATGCGTCCCGATAGGCTCGGACCCTCGAAGCGGACCCATGGCCTGCCCGGATGGTGGAATGCAGACACGGCGAGCTTAAACCTCGCTGCCCCTTCGCGGGCGTGCCGGTTCAAGTCCGGCTCCGGGCACTTTCCGCCTCCGAACCCACCCTTTTCGAACGATCGCGTGGCCGTTGACAGCGGCGTGCGCACGGTCGGAGACTCAAGCACCCAGTGAGTGAAGGAAATTTCACCAGGCGAACTGGCGGGAACCTCCGTCGTGGGCGTTACACCCCTGCGCGCTCGCGGGAAGGGAACGACCGATGCGTACCACCGTCGGGATCATCGGAGCCGGTCCGGCCGGGCTGCTCCTTGCGCGGCTGCTGCACCGCGCCGGCATCGACTCGGTCGTCCTGGAGAGCCGCGACCGTGCCCACGTGGAGCACCGGCAGCGCGCCGGAATCCTGGAGCAGGGCACGGTGGACGTGCTGCGCGCGACCGGAGCCGGGCGGCGGATGGACCGGGAGGGGCTCAGGCACGACGGGATCGAGCTGCGCTTCGAACGGCGCCGCCACCGCGTCGACTTCCCCGGGCTCACCGGCGGACGGTCCGTCATGGTCTACGCCCAGACGGAGGTCTGCAAGGACCTCATCGCCCTCCAGCTGGCCGAGGGCGGCCCGCTGCTGTTCGAGGCGGAGGCCCTGTCCGTCGAGGACGTGGACGGCGACCGGCCGCGGATCCCCTTCCGGCACCAGGGGCGCGAGGACGTGCTGGAGTGCGCGTACGCCGTCGGGTGCGACGGCTTCTGGGGGGTGTCCCGGCAGGCCGTCCCGGCCGCTGTCTCCCGGGTGTTCGAACGGTCGTACCCCTACGCCTGGCTCGGCATCCTCGCCGACGTGGCCCCCTCGCACGACGAACTCGTCTACGCCCGCCACGACCGCGGCTTCGCCCTGCTGTCCATGCGGTCCCCGTCCGTCTCCCGCCTCTACCTCCAGGTGCCCGCCGGTACCGGGGCCGAGGAGTGGAGCGACGAGGAGGTCTGGGCCGAACTGGAACGGCGCCTGGAGACCGACGACGACTGGAAGCTGGAGCGCGGGCCGGTCACCCAGAAGTCGGTCACGCCCATGCGGTCCTTCGTGCACGAGCCGATGCGCCACGGCCGGCTCTTCCTCGCGGGTGACGCCGCCCACATCGTGCCGCCGACCGGCGCCAAGGGGCTGAACCTGGCCGTCGGCGACGTCGTGACCCTCGTCCGCGCGCTCGTCCACGAGAAGGAGACGGGCTCCCCGGACCTCCTCGACGCCTACTCCGCGACCTGCCTGCGCCGCATCTGGCAGGCCGAACGGTTCTCCTCCGACATGACGACCCTGCTGCACCGCGCCCCGGACGGCACCGAGTTCGACGCCCGCCTCCAGCTGGCCCGGCTGGAACGCATCGCCTCCTCCCGCGCGGCCGAGACCGACCTCGCCGAGGCCTACACCGGCCTCCCGTTGGACCGACCCGCCCGTGGCCGGGAATGAGCCCTGCGCGTAGCGTGTTGCGCAGCACGGCAGGGGAAAGATCCTCCCCAGGTATTACGGTAGATCCTTTGCCAATCCATTACTCTTGAGCCAAGGCCACGCAGGGTGGCCATGGAGGAGTGAAATGAGGAGCAGCAACCCGGTCTTCTCGCGACGGGGGTTCAGCCGCGACAACGGCTACGCCGGCTTCAACACCGCACCGCAGGCCGGGTACGCGCAGGGCAACCCGTACGCGCAGAACCCGTACGCGCAGAACCCCTACGCCCAGCAGGGCGTGCAGCACGGCGCTCCGCCGCAGGCCCCGGCCACCACCGACCGGATGACGATGGACGACGTCGTCATGCGTTCGGCACTCACGCTCGGCACGGTCGCCGTCGGCGCGGTCCTCGCCTGGGTGCTGCTCCCGGTCTCCGCGACCAGTTACGCACTCGCCTTCGGTGCCGCGATCATCGCGATGGTCCTGGCGCTGGTGCAGAGCTTCAAGCGCACCCCGGTGCCCGCGCTCATCCTGGGCTACGCCGCCTTCGAGGGTGTCTTCCTCGGCGTCATCAGCGAGATGTACAACAGCCGCTGGAGCGGCGCCCCCTTCCAGGCGGTGCTCGGCACCATGGCGGTCTCGGCCGCGACCCTGCTCGTCTACAAGGCCGGCTGGGTCCGCGTCACCGCCCGCTATGCCCGCATCGGCACGGCCATCGCCATCGCCTTCGTCCTCGTGATGGCGGTCAACCTGCTGCTGGTCGCGTTCGGCGTCGCCGAGAACGGCGGTCTGCGCAGCTTCGGTCCGCTCGGCGCGATCGTCGGCATCATCGCCATCGTGCTCGGCGCGTTCTTCCTGACCCTCGACTTCAAGCAGATCGAGGACGGCATCGCCTACGGAGCCCCGCGCAAGGAGTCCTGGCTCGCCGCGTTCGGTCTCACCATGACCCTGGTGTGGATCTATGTGGAGATGCTGCGGCTGGTGGCGATCTTCAGCAGCAACGACTAGCCGGTTCCTCCTGAGTGAAGGGCCCCGGGTGTCACACCCGGGGCCCTTCGCCGTCTCAGAGCAGCTTGCGTGCTGCCCTCCTCAGGTCGTACTCGTGGACGATCGCCTTCGCGTGGCCGTACGCGAGGTCGTACTCGTGCCGGAGCCAGCTGACCTTCTCCTCGAAGCGGAACAGGGCGGGGCCATCTTCTACGGTGCGCAGCCAGTCGGAGACTTCACGACCGGTGCAGTGCGGGATGCGGGCGAGCAGATTGCGGTGGGTCTCCTCGGAGAAGAGTTGGGACATCGGCGCCTCCGAACGCAAAGGGGATGTAAGCCGGTCCTTCACGTCACCGTGCCTGAGCGTTCGCGTATTGGCAACAGTGCGGCGCGTTACGCTCGGCGCGTGGTTGATACGACGCCCTTGACCCGAGCAGTGGATCACTTCGCCGACCGGCTGCGGGCGGCTCCGCAGAGCCGGCTCCAGAGAGGCGCCGCCGCCGAGGCGCTGGCGCTGGCCAACGAGCTGGCGCGGTGGGCGCAGCGCGTGGAGGAGCCGGAGGCCGAGCCTCGGCTGATGCCGGACGCGGGGATGTTCGCGGCCGCCGACCAGATTCTGGTGGCCGCACACGACCTGGCGCTGGTGCTGGAGAGCGAGGACGAGGTCGGCGAGGCGGTGCGGTTGGTCGAGGAGGCGCGGAAGAGGGCGGGGGTCTGAGCGCCGTCGGCGACCACAGGAGCGGCGACCACCGAAGCGCGGTGACTACAGGGACGCTATGACCCGGTCCGCCAGGATGTAGACCGTGTCCTCGCCGCACGCGAAGGTCAGGGTGTAGGCGCCGGAGATGCCCGAGCCGCCGAGGAGGTACGGGGTCTCGCCCTCGCGGAGGGCCGCTGCCAGGCGTTCGGCCGTTTCGCGGTGGCCCGGGGTCATGCACAGGGTGGTGCCGTCGGCGAAGACGTAGACGTCGAGGGTGCCGAGCGGGCCGGGCCGGACGTCGGAGAGTTCGACCTGGCCGGTGGCCAGCTCCTCCAGGGTGGTCACCGTGCGCTCGTGGTCGTTCACGACCGGCGACTGCACCGGGACGAAGTCGGGGTGCGAGGGGTGACGGCGTCGGGCCGCGGCCAGTTCGGGGGACTCCCCGGCGAACTCGTCGGCCTCGGTGGTCGGCTCGGAGACCGGCTCCAGCGGCTCCAGGCCCGCGAAGTCGGGCTGCCGGGGCAGGAACATGTCGCCGTCGGAGAGGCCCAGCAGGGAGGGTGTGTCGGAGGCGTCACGGGCCTCCTGGGCGGCCCAGAACGCACGGGCCTCGGCCAGCTCCCGCTCCCGTTCCTCGGCGAGCGCCTCGGCCACGGCCGCGCGTATCTCCTCGGTGTCCGGGGTGGTGCGGGCGGCGGGCAGCAGTGCGCCCACGGCCGCCGCCTGGCTCCCGGCGAGCTGGGCCTGCAGCTCCGTGAGCTGGCGGCGCAGCTTCAGGACGGTGCGCAGGACGGCGACGCCCACGGCGCCCGTGGCGGCCGTGGTGAGCAGCAGGGCGATCGGCATGGCGCTCACTGACGTACTCCCAGGTTCAAAGTCGACCCCCGACTTCCTACATCAGCTTGAAGGGCGGACTCAGCAGCTGTCAGTGCGTAACGTCACGAAACGGACAGGACTTTGGGCTTGTGGTGCCGTGTTCCACCGCTCTGACCTGCACTGACCTGCAGTGATGTCCCCTGCAAGGGAGATAGGTCACATCCTGAGGGAGATTGGATCACAAAACGGCCCAGAACCCTGGGGATTTCGGGGTTCTGGGCCGCTCGCTGACCTGCCGTGCCCGCTCGGCTACCGAGGGTGCGTCAGCTGAGGCGCTCGATGACCATCGCCATGCCCTGGCCGCCGCCGACGCACATCGTCTCCAGGCCGAACTGCTTGTCGTGGAACTGGAGCGAGTTGATGAGCGTGCCGGTGATGCGGGCGCCCGTCATGCCGAAGGGGTGGCCGACGGCGATGGCGCCGCCGTTGACGTTCAGCTTGTCGATGTCGATGCCGAGGTCGCGGTAGGAGGGGATCACCTGGGCCGCGAAGGCCTCGTTGATCTCGACCAGGTCTATGTCGTCGATGGTCAGGCCGGCACGCCGCAGGGCCTGGTTGCTGGCCTCGACCGGGCCGAGGCCCATGATCTCCGGCGAGAGGCCGGAGACGCCGGTCGACACGATGCGGGCGAGCGGGGTCAGGCCCAGCTCGCGGGCCTTGGTGTCGCTCATGACGACGACGGCGGCGGCGCCGTCGTTGAGCGGGCAGCAGTTGCCGGCGGTGACGAGTCCGTCGGGGCGGAAGACCGGCTTGAGGCCCGCCACGCCCTCCAGGGTGACGCCGGCGCGCGGGCCGTCGTCCTTGCTGACGACCGTGCCGTCCGGGAGGGTCACCGGGGTGATCTCGCGCTCCCAGAAGCCGTTCTTGATGGCCTCTTCGGCGAGGTTCTGCGAGCGGACGGCGAACTCGTCCATGTCCTGGCGGGTGACGCCCTTCCAGCGGGCCAGGTTCTCGGCGGTCTGGCCCATCGCGATGTACGCGTCGGGGACCAGCCCGTCCTCACGCGGGTCGTGCCACGTGGTGCCCTCCTGCTGGGCGACGGCGGCGGTGCGCGCCTCGGCCTCGGCGAAGAGGGGGTTGTGCGTGTCCGGGAGGCCGTCCGAGCTGCCCTTGACGAAGCGGGAGACCGTCTCGACACCGGCCGAGATGAAGACGTCGCCCTCGCCGGCCTTGATGGCGTGCAGGGCCATGCGGGAGGTCTGGAGCGAGGAGGAGCAGTAACGGGTGACCGTGCAGCCCGGCAGGTGGTCCATGCCCATCTGTACGGCGACGATCCGGCCGAGGTTGTGCCCCTGCTCGCCGCCGGGCAGGCCGCAGCCGAGCATCAGGTCGTCGATGTCCTTCGGGTCCAGCTCGGGGATCTTGGCGAGCGCCGCCTGGATGATGGTCGCGGTCAGGTCGTCGGGGCGCAGGTCCTTGAGGGAACCCTTGCCGGCGCGGCCGATGGGGGAGCGGGCGGTCGAGACGATGACGGCTTCGGGCATCACGGCTCCAGTGGCGGTACGAGGTTGGGCTTGCCGACTGGGAAGTTACCCGTACGTATGGCCCAGGTCACTGGTGTCGCGGTGTGACACTGACCGCAATTTACTAAGCGCTTGCTTGGCTCGGTGGCCCACCCAGGGGGCTCCGCCCCCAGGACCCGCGGCCTATGCCCACCCACCACACGAATCGGTAGGCAGAAGGACCAGGTGGGAAACGGGTGTCCGGGCGCGGAGCCCCAGGGGGTCACACCGAGGGGCTCGCAGGCTCGGCCTCCGGTACCCGCCGCCGGCGGCGACGCTTCAGCAATGCCCACGGTCCGCGCGGCCCCGTGGGCATGGCCGCCGTGACCTCCGTACCGGCCTCCGAGGCAGCCTCGGCCGCAGCGCGGGCAACCGGCAGGAAGCCCTCGTTGCGGGACACGTCCGGCCGCTCCTCCTCCGCCGGCCACAGGCCCAGCGCCGCGCACACGGTGGGCAGTATCGCCATCGCCGCCGTGGCGTACCCCTCCGCCGAGGGGTGGTAGTTGTCCGGCCCGAACAGCTCCCGCGGGTTCGCCTCGAACTCGGGCCCGAGCAGATCGCCCAGCGACACCGTCCGCCCGCCCTGCTCCACCGCCCCGATCGTCTGCGCCGCCGCCAGTTGCCGCGAGGCCCGGCGGGCCAGCCACCGCAGCGGTTGCTGCACCGGCTCGATGGTGCCGAGGTCGGGACACGTGCCGACGACCACCTCTGCACCGGCCGTGCGCAGCCGTCGTACCGCCGACGACAGATGCCGTACCGAGCGGGTCGGCGGCATCCGGTGCGTCACGTCGTTCGCGCCCACCATGATCACGCAGATGTCGGGCAGGGGATACGGGGACGAGAGCACCAGCGCCACCTGGCGGTCCAGGTCGTCCGACTGCGCGCCCGGCTGCGCCACGTTCCGCAGCTCCACCGGGCGTTCCGCCACCGCCGAAAGCCCCGACGCCAGCAGCGCACCCGGGGTCTGTCCCGCCCGGTGCACCCCCTGCCCGGCCGCCGTGGAGTCGCCGAGCATGGTCAGCCGCAGGGACGGCTCGCCCGGGACGGCGTACGCCTGGCCGTACACCCCCTCGGCCACCGGCACCCGGCCGCCGCTGCCGTTGCCCACATGGCGCCGGGCCAGCCGGACCTCTGCCAGCAGCAGGCCGACGGCGGCCGCCCCGACCAGTCCGACCCCGCCGCCGCCGTACGCCGCTCCGGCCGCGATCCGCCGGGCCACTCGCGCCCTCGACATACTCGTCATGCGTCGCCGCCACCTCCTCGTAGCCGTACATCCACTCCTTGCCCCGTACGGCCCGTTCGCCAATCTCAACGGGGAGTGAACGCCCGCCCCACGTCACCCAGGGGCCTTAGGCTGGCGGAACCACTACGACCACTGTTTTTTGCAAGCAACCGGAGACAACGGTGCAATTCCACGACTCGATGATCAGTCTCGTCGGCAACACCCCGCTGGTGAGGCTCAACAACGTGACCAAGGGCATCCAGGCCACCGTCCTGGCCAAGGTGGAGTACTTCAACCCGGGCGGCTCCGTGAAGGACCGCATCGCCCTGCGCATGATCGAGGCCGCCGAGCAGAGCGGGGAGCTGAAGCCGGGCGGCACGATCGTCGAGCCGACCAGCGGAAACACCGGGGTGGGGCTGGCGATCGTGGCCCAGCAGAAGGGGTACAAGTGCATCTTCGTGTGCCCCGACAAGGTGAGCACCGACAAGATCAACGTGCTGCGGGCGTACGGGGCGGAGGTCGTCGTCTGCCCGACGGCGGTCGACCCCGAGCACCCGGACTCCTACTACAACGTCTCCGACCGTCTCGTCCGGGAGACCCCCGGCGCCTGGAAGCCCGACCAGTACTCCAACCCCAACAACCCGCTCTCGCACTATCACTCGACCGGCCCCGAGCTGTGGGAGCAGACCGAAGGGAAGATCACCCACTTCGTGGCGGGCGTGGGCACCGGCGGCACCATCTCCGGCACCGGCCGGTACCTGAAGGACGCCAGCGACGGCAGGGTCAAGGTCGTCGGCGCCGACCCGGAGGGCTCCGTGTACTCCGGCGGCTCCGGCCGGCCGTACCTCGTCGAGGGCGTCGGTGAGGACTTCTGGCCCACCGCCTACGACCGGACCGTCGCCGACGAGATCGTCCCGGTGTCCGACAAGGACTCCTTCCAGATGACCCGTCGGCTGGCCAAGGAGGAGGGGCTGCTGGTGGGCGGCTCCTGCGGCATGGCCGTGGTGGCGGCGCTCCGGGTCGCCGAGCGGCTCGGCCCGGACGACGTCGTGGTCGTCCTGCTCCCGGACAGCGGGCGCGGCTACCTCAGCAAGATCTTCAACGACGAGTGGATGGCCGACTACGGCTTCCTGGAGGACGAGGGCCCCAGCGCCCGCGTCGCCGACGTCCTCAACGACAAGGCGGGCGGCTCCATCCCGTCCCTCGTCCACATGCACCCGGAGGAGACGGTCGGTCAGGCCATCGAGGTGCTGCGCGAGTACGGCGTCTCGCAGATGCCGGTCGTCAAGCCGGGCGCCGGTCACCCGGACGTGATGGCCGCCGAGGTCGTCGGGTCGGTCGTGGAACGGGAGCTGCTGGACGCCCTGTTCAACAAGCGGGCCTCGCTGGACGATCCGCTGGAGAAGCACATGTGCGCCCCGTTGCCGCAGGTCGGTTCCGGCGAGCCGGTCGGCGACCTGATGTCGGTGCTGGGGTCGGCGGACGCGGCCATCGTCCTGGTCGAGGGCAAGCCGACCGGTGTGGTCAGCCGGCAGGACCTGCTGGCCTTCCTGGCCAAGGGCGGGAACAGGTAGGAAACCTGCGGTGAACTGCCCGTAGCGGCGGCGAACTTGCGGTGACCTGGGCCGATCGAGCCGTCTCGGAAGTGGTACGAGCGTGTCACGTGCGCGCAGCACCGGCTTAACACGGGTCCGGCACATTGGTGGGTGTTGGCAGGGCGGGAGCGGCTCCCCGCCCCGGCCGGCACCGAACGGCGCCAAGGACCTCCGGAGCGGCTCCCGGACCTCCATGGACGCCATGGACGCGCAAGCCAGGCTCTGACCCGGCCCGCGTCCCTCGCGGGGACCGCCGTCGTCCCGCCCCCCGGCAACGGGGGTGCGGCGGTCCCCGCGCAACACACCTCTTTGCGGCTGAACCGCCGCCGCTCTCGCGGAGGTGGTTGCTCGCCGTCGTGGCTCCTCAATCAGTGGTTGCGGCCGTCGTCGCCTTCCAACTGCCCAGCAGCACAAGGCGTTCCGCCGTCTCCGAGCCCGCTTCCGGCGTGTACACCACGATCGTCCGGTCCGGTTCCGCCGGGACCGTCAGGGTCTCGTACGGGAGGGTCAGCAGGCCCGCCACCGGGTGCCGTACCTTCTTCACGCCGTACGCGCACTCCTTGACCTGGTGGTCCGCCCACAGGCGACGGAAGTCCTCGCTCTTCAGGGAGAGTTCGCCCACCAGCGCGCACAGCCCGGGATCGTCGGCGTACAGGCCCGCGTTCAGGCGCAGATGCGCCACCGTCTGGGCGGCCACCGCGGCCCACTCGGGGTACAGCTCCCGGCCCGCGGGGTCGAGGAAGACCTGCCGCGGGACGTTCGGTGTGTCCGGTGCCGTGCGGCTGAAGCCGTTGACCGCGTCGCCGAGCGCGTTCCACGCCAGCACGTCCATCCGGCGGTCCAGCACGAAGGCCGGGCTGCGTTCCATGCCGTCCAGCAGCGTCTGTATGCCGGGGCGCACGCGCGGCGCGCTCGGCTGCTTCGCCCGCTGCCGACGGGGGCGCGCCACCGTGCGCAGGTAGGCGTGCTCGGTCTCGTCCAGCCGCAGCACCCGCGCGATCGCGTCCAGCACGGCGTCGGAGACGCTGGGCCCACGGCCCTGCTCCAGCCGGATGTAGTAGTCGACGCTCACCCCCGCGAGCTGCGCGACCTCCTCGCGGCGCAGGCCCGGCACGCGGCGCCGCCCGTGCGAGGGCAGCCCCACCTCCTCGGGCCGGATGCGGGCGCGGCGCGAGCGCAGGAAGTCGCCCACTTCTCCTTCGAACCAGTCCCCGTTCATGGGATCGATCGTAGGCCCGGCGGCGGGCCGCCATCCTGGTACCGGCAGACCCAGGAAAAGCGCATCCCTGGGTACGGCCGCCGGACCCGGCGAGGGTGGTGTCAGCCGCCGGGGAGACGCCCCGGCACCCAGCCAGGGGGACCACCATGTCGTACGAGAACCTCTCCGGCCGTACCGCCGTCGTCACCGGAGCCGCCAGCGGCATCGGCGAGGCCGTCGCGCTGCAACTCGCCGCGCAGGGCGCCCGGGTGGCGCTGTTCGCCCGCCGCGCGGACCGGCTGGAGGCCGTCGCCGGGAAGATCCGGGCCGAGGGCGGCGAAGCGCTGGCCGTGGCCGCCGACGTCACCGACGACGCGTCCGTCGAGGCCGCCCGGGACCTGGTCCACGAGGCCTACGGACCCGTCGACCTGGTCGTCAACAACGCCGGTGTGATGCTGCCGAACCCGGTCGACGACGGCCGGCTCGACGAGTGGCAGCGGATGGTCGACACCAACGTGACCGGGGTGCTGCGGGTCATCCGCGCCTTCGGCGCCGACCTGGTGGCCGCGGCCGCCGACGGCCGCACCGCCGACCTGGTGAACGTGTCGTCCATCGGCGCCCACGTCACCTTCCCCAACTACGCGGTGTACGGTGCCACGAAGGCCGCCGTCACCTACCTCTCGCAGTCCCTGCGCACCGAGTTCGGGCCGCGTGACGTGCGGGTCACCAACGTCGAGCCGGGGCTCACGGAGACCGAGCTGAAGGCGCACATCGACAGCGCCGAGCTGTCGGGGCAACTGGACGGCATGCTCGACGCGATCGGCAGCCTGACGGCGGCGGAGGTCGCGGACGTCGTCGCCTATGCCGTCGGCCGCCCCCGGCACGTCAACCTGCGCCAGATCATGGTGCTGCCGACCCGGCAGGCGTGAACCGGGCGGTCCCCTCAGTCCTGCTGGGAGGACCGGTCGCGCCGCCCGGTGACCAGTTCCGGGTTGAGCCGCACGGCCTGGGCCGCGTTGACGCCGACGATGCCGACCCAGGTGGCCACGATCCCGGACATCCCCGCGAGGGCGCCGCCGATCGCGGACAGCGGGACCGCCAGGACCAGCGAGACGATGGCGAAGCCGAAGCGCTCGGCCCAGGTGTCGGCCCCCCTGGGCCGCCGGGCGCCGCGCGCGTCCGCCATCCGCTGCTCGGCCAGGTGCCGCCGCACCCGGCGGTCCACCCCGTCTTCGATCCGCTGCTCGACCTTCTCCAGGAAGGACTCGACGAGTGCGGAGTCGTACTCCTCGCCCAGTTCCCTGCGGGCCCGCACGGTGGCGTCCAGGTCCTTCTTGAAGTCCATGTCGTCCTTCTTCAGGTCGACGTCCCGTGAGTCCAGTGCGCTCATGCGCTCCACCCTAGGGAGCGGTCACGCCCGCCGCACTGGGGACAACCCCCCTCTTCGCACCGGCGCCGGCCGTGGTCAGGACCCCGCAGGACTCCAGGACCCTGCGGTGATCCAGTTCCACCCCGCTGATCCGGACCTCGACGCCCCGCCCGCGCAGCTCCGCGACCGCCTCCTTCAGCGCGAGCGCGCCGGTCGCGTCCACCGCCGTGAGACCGGACATCCTGAGGTCGACCGCCGAGACCCCGTCGTGCAGGCCGGCGAGGCCGCACCGGAAGCGGTGGGCGGCGGCGAACAGCAGCGGGCCGTCGAACCGGTAGGTCACCGTGCCCGCCTCGCCCGGCAGTTCGTCGGCGGCGGCCGGGGTGAGCCGGGTGCCGCGCACCGCGGCGCGCAGCGCCAGCAGCACCGAGACGCCGAGGCCGATCAGCACCGCCCGCACCAGGTCCAGGGCGAGGGTGGCGCCGGCGGTGAGGACCAGCACCAGTGCGTCGCCGCGGGTGGCCCGCGCCATCGCCCGCACCGCGTCCCGCTCCACCATCCGTACGGCCGTCGCCAGCAGCACTCCGGCAAGCGCGGCCAGCGGGATACGGCCCACCAGCGGGGCGGCGACCGCCACGATCCCGGCGAGGACCGCCGCGTGCGCGAGCGCGGCCAGCCGGGAGACGGCGCCGGTACGGACGTTGACCGCCGTGCGCGCGATGGCGCCGGTCGCCGGGACCCCGCCGAACAGCGGCGCCGCGAGGTTGGCGATGCCCTGCCCGAACAGCTCCTTGCCGGGATCGTGCCGCTCGCCCGGCCGCATGCCGTCGGCTACCGACGCCGACAGCAGGGACTCCAGGGCCGCGAGCGCGGCCACCGCGGCGGCCGGGGCGAGGAGGGAGGGGACGCGGGAGAGGTCCAGGAACGAGAGGGAGGGTGCGGGCAGGGATGCCGGGAGGCTGCCGATGCGGGTGACGGTCAGGTGCAGCGCCTCGGCCGCGAGGGTGGCGGCGACGACGGCCACCAGGGAGAAGGGCACGGCCGGCTTCCAGCGGGCGCCGGCCAGTACGACCGCCGCCGCGCCGGCCGCGAGCAGCAGGGCCGGCCAGTGCGGTACGCGCCCGAACTCCTCGGCCGCCCGCGCGGCGACCACGGCGACCTGCTCGCCGCGCGGGGTGGGCACGCCGAGCGCGGCGGGCACCTGCTGGAGGGCGATCACACAGGCGATGCCCAGGGTGAAACCGGCGATCACGGGAGCGGGGACGTACGCCATGGCCGTCCCCGCCCGGGCGAAGGCGAGGACCAGCAGCATCAGGCCCGCCAGCAGCCCGGCGGTGAGGACGCCGTCGGCGCCGTACCGGTGCACGATCGGGACGAGGACCACGGTCATCGCGCCCGTCGGCCCGGTGACCTGGCGGGCGCTGCCGCCGCACAGCGCGGCCAGCGCACCGGCGACGACGGCCGTGGTCAGGCCGGCGGCGGCACCGAGCCCGGAGGTGACGCCGAAGCCGAGGGCCAGGGGCAGGGCGACGACGGCCACGGTCAGCCCGCACAGCAGGTCGCGGCGCGGGGCGCGGGTCATGGACCGCAGGTCGGCGGGGGAGGGCAGGACGGACAGGGGACGGGTCAGGTTCATGGGCTTCTTCATGGGGGGTGAGGTCGGGGCGTCTCGGGGCAGCCCGGGGCGGCGTAGGGCGGCTCAGGGCAGCAGGGACACGAGCCCGGTGTCGAGGTCGGAGCGGGCGGCCGCGATGTGGGCCGGGGTGAAGGCCGGGTCGGCGCGGATCGCGTCCCGGACCCAGGCGGTGTGGGCGCGCAGGGTGTGTTCGGCCCAGTCGCCGGGCAGGCCCCGGGTGCGGCGGGCGGCGGGGGCGATCTCGGCCACCAGAAGTTCCAGGTGGCCCGGCACCGGCGTGCCCGTGCGCAGATGCTCCAGCGTGGCGGCGACGGCCCCGCAGCGCTCGTGCCCGAGCACCAGCACCAGGGGGACGCGCAGTTCCTGCACGCCGTACTGGATGGATCCGAGCACGGCCTCGTCCAGCACCTGGCCGGCGGTCCTTATGCACAGCAGATCGCCCAGTCCCTGGTCGAAGACCAGCTCCGGCGGCACCCGGGAGTCGATGCAGCCGACGATCACCGCGAACGGGTGCTGGGCGGTGGCCAGCAGCTGCCGCCGGCCGGGGGTGTCGTGCGGGTGGCGGGGGCGGCCGGTGGCGTGGCGCCGGTTGCCCGCGAGGAGTTCGTCGAGGGCGGCGCGTGCGGTGTTCGGCGGTTGGGGACGGGGACGGGGACCGGGTGCGGCCGTCGCCGGGGCGGCGGTCAGGGCGGTGACGGCGGTGGCCGTCAGGAAGGCCCTGCGGTTGGAGGCCATGACGCTTCCTCAGGAGTCGTGCCAGTAGCGCCCCTTCACCGTAAGCACCCGATCAGTCACCCTGTGTGGCGATTTAACGACTCTTGGCTGATTCGTCGTCAGGTCATCGCCGCGGCGATACCGCACCTTGATGGGCAGCCGCGGAAAGACCGTTACTTCACCAGCCCGTGCTGCTTCGCGTACGCGTCCGCCACGTCCTCCGGGTCCTTCTTGTCCTTGTCCACCTGCCGGTTCAGCTCCGTGAGCTGGTCGGTGGTCAGGATGTTGCCGATCCGGGCGAGGGCCTTGCGGACCGTGGCGTCGGCCTTGCGGTCGGCGATCAGGGGGACGATGTGCTGGCTCGGGATCAGCTGCTCGGGGTCGGTGAGCACCACCCAGTCGTTGGCCGTGATGTCGGTGTCGGTGGTGAAGAGGTTCGCCACGTCCACGTCGCCCTTCTTCAGGGCGCCCTTGACCAGCGGTCCGTCGGAGTCCAGCGACTTGAACTCCTTGAACTCCACGCCGTACACCTCCTTCAGTCCGACCGCTCCGACCTGGCGCTTCTTCACCTCGGGCGCGGCGCCGATGACCAGCTTCCCGTTCTGCTTCCTCAGGTCGGCGAGCGAGGCGAGCCCGTACTTCTGCGCCGTCTCGCGGGTGACGACGAAGGCGTCCGAGTCCTCCGCCATGCCGTACGGCAGCACCTGGAGGCCGGTCGGCAGGGCGAGGGTGAGGGCGTTCTGCATGGCGCCCGACTCCGTCGGGGTGGCCTTGGGGTCGAGGTAGTTGAGGAGGGCGCCCTGGTACTCGGGGAGGAGGTCGATGTCGCCGGCCTTCAGTGCCGGGATGACGATCTCGCGGGTGCCCAGGTTGGGGCGGACGTTCACCTTCACGCCGGCCGCCTTCAGCGCGGCCGCGTACAGGTATCCGAGCACCTGGTTCTCGGTGAAGTTGGCGGTGCCGATGGTGACTCCGCCCTTGCTGGAGCCGCCACCTCCGGAGGTGCCGGAGCCCTGACCGTCGAGGGAGGTGACGCCGCCCGCGCAGGCGGCGAGGGCGGGGACGGAGGCGACCGCGAACAGGCCGCCGAGGACAGTACGTCGGTTCATCGGGGTTTCCCGGGGTGCTAGGCGGTGCGGTGGCGGAAGAGGAAGCGCTGGAGGCCGGCGAGGGCCACGTCCAGGACGACGGCGACCGCGGCGACCAGCACCGCACCGCCGAGCACCTGCACGAGGTCGCGCTGGGCGAGGCCGTCGAAGACGTAGCGGCCGAGGCCGCCGAAGGAGACGTACGCGGCGATGGTCGCCGTGGCGACGACCTGGATCAGGGCCAGCCGCAGGCCCGTCATGACCAGGGGGAGCGCCAGCGGCAACTCGACCTGGAACAGGATCTGGTGGCCGCGCATCCCCTGGCCGCGTGCCGCGTCCTTCACGTCCGGGTCGACCGCCGTCATCCCGGCGTAGGTGTTGGTGACGATCGCCGGGACCGCGAGGGCGACGAGCGCGACGTACACCGGCAGCATCGACAGGCCGCCGGCCAGGAAGACCAGCACGACCAGGCCGACGGTGGGCAGGGCGCGGCCGAAGGAGGCCAGGTTGATCGCGACGAAGGCGCCCTTGCCGGTGTGGCCGATCAGCAGGCCGAGCGGCAGGCCGATGGCGGCGGCGATGAGCGTGGCCAGCAGCGAGTACTGGAGGTGTTCGGCGAGGCGGTGGGCGATGCCGTCGGGGCCCGTCCACTGCGAGCCGCTGACCAGCCAGTTGCCGAGGTTCTCGAAGAGTTCGTACATCTCAGGCTCGCCGCCTCTGCCACGGAGTGAGGACGTACTGGAGGGCGACCAGGGCCGCGTCCGCGACGACGGCGAGCAGGAGGGTGAGGATCACTCCGGCGATCACCGGGGTCGGGAAGTTGCGCTGGAAGCCGTCGGTGAAGAGCTGGCCGAGGCCGCCGTCGCCGATGTAGGTCGCGACGGAGACGAGGGAGATCGACATGACGGTGGCGATGCGGACGCCCGCCATGATCACGGGCAGGGCCAGCGGCAGCTCGACCGTCAGGAGTGTGCGCAGGGGCCGGGTGCCCATCGCCTTCGCGGCCTCCTTCACCTTCACGGGGACGGAGTCGAGGCCCTCGACCGTGTTCCGCAGCAGGACGACCAGGGTGTAGACCGTCAGGCCGGTCACGGTGGTGGTGCGGGTCAGGCCGCTGACCGGCAGCAGGAGTACGAAGATCGCGATCGACGGGATCGTGAACAGGACGTTCGAGGCGCCGAGCAGGAAGCCGCGCAGGGGGCGGATCCGGTGGGCGATCACCGCGAGCGGGAGGGAGATCAGCAGGCCGAGGAGGACGGCGGTCAGGGCGGCCTGGAGGTGGGAGAGCGTGAGGGTGGTCAGGTCGTCGGTGTGGTCGGCTGTCCACGACCAGTCGATGGTCATGCGGCCACCCGCGCTTCGGTGTGGGCCTGGCCCGCGTGCTCGTGGATGTCGTCGCGGGAGGAGACGCCGGTGAGGACGCCGTCCGCGTCGACACGGGCTATCAGGCCGGTGGGGGAGGCGACCGACTCGTTGAGAGCCGCGAGGAGGGAGTCGTCGTCCTTGAGCGGTCGTACGGGGATCTCGGCGTCCTTCGACGCCCAGTGGAGGGGCTTGTTCCGGGAGTCCCGTACGAGGCTCCAGGTGCCGCCCTCGGGCGCCGGGCCCTGCGGGACGTCCGCGAGGGTCTTCAGGGACAGGAGCTTCAGGCCGCGCTCCGCGCCGAGGAAGCCGGCCACGAAGTCGTCGGCGGGGCGGGCCAGGAGTTCGGCGGGCGGGGCGCACTGGACCAGGTGGCCGCCGGTGCGGAAGATCGCGATCCGGTCGCCGAGTCGCACGGCCTCGTCCACGTCGTGGGTGACGAAGACGATGGTCTTGCTCAACTCCTTCTGGAGCCGGAGCAGTTCGTCCTGGAGCTGGGTGCGCACGACCGGGTCGACCGCGCCGAAGGGCTCGTCCATGAGCAGGACGGGCGGGTCGGCGGCCAGGGCGCGGGCGACGCCGACGCGCTGCTGCTGGCCGCCGGAGAGCTGGTGCGGGTAGCGCTTGCCGGCGTCGGCGGCGAGGCCGACGGTCTCCAGCAGCTCGGCCGCGCGGGCCCGGGCCTTTCGGCGGTTCCAGCCGAGCAGCAGCGGGACGGTGGCGATGTTGTCGAGCACCGTGCGGTGCGGGAAGAGGCCGGCCTGCTGGATGACGTAGCCGATGGAGCGGCGCAGCTCGGCCGCGTCCTGCCGGGTCACGTCCTTGCCGCCGACGCGGATGGTGCCGGAGGTCGGTTCCACCATCCGGTTGATCATCCGCAGGGTGGTCGTCTTGCCGCAACCGGAGGATCCGACCAGGACGGTGATGCCGCCCTCCGGCATCTCGAGGTTGAGGTCGTGGACTGCTGTGGTGCCGTTGGGGAAGCGCTTGTGGACCGCATCGAACTGGATCATGAGATGTCCCTTGCCCGGCTGTATAACGTCATGCAGAGTTCTTGGTGTCTGAATAGGTTGTCAATGCTCCGGCGTTAATCCGAAGTAACCGATGACCGCAGAGCAAGACGTGATGTCCGGGTTGAGGGGAGATTGGGCTTGATGTCGTCTCGCATCATGGACGCTCCGGAGTCCGTACGGTCCGCAGTGGTGGTCCTCGACGGGGACGGACTCGGCGTCGAGGATGTCGTACGCCTCGCCGACGGGGCCGCGCGGCCCGTCGCCGGGGCCCAGGCGATGCGCCGGGCGGAGGAGTCCTGGAACGCCGCCCGCCGGCTCGCGGCCACCGGCCGCGTCTACGGCCGCTCCACCGGTGTGGGCGCGAACCGGAACGAGGACGTGCCCACCGGCTCGGTCGCCGGACACGGCCTGCGCCTGCTGCGCAGCCACGCCGGCGCCATAGGCGAGGAACTCCCCGCCCGGCAGGTGCGCGCGATGCTCGCCGTCCGCGCCAACCAGCTGCTGGCCGGGGGCGCCGGCCTCAGGCCCGCCGTGGTCACCGCCCTGTGCGAGGCGCTGGAGACGGGCGCCTACCCGGTCGTCAACGAGTTCGGCTCCGTCGGCACCGGTGACATCGCGGCGCTGGCCCAGGTGGGTCTCGCGCTGGCCGGGGAGCATCCCTGGCGAGGCGCGGACGCGCCCCGGCCCGAGGCCCTCGACCACAACGACGCCCTCGCCCTGATCAGCAGCAACGCCCTCACCCTGGGCCAGTCCGCGCTCGCCCTGCACGAACTGCGCGGGCTGATCGGCGCCACCCAGGTCGTCGCGGCGCTGTCCCTGCTCGCCGTCGACGGTTCCCACGAGGCCTTCGCCGCCCCGGTGCACACCGCCCGCCCGCACCGGGGCAGCGCCGAGGTGGCCCGCCGGATGCGGGAGCTGATCGGCGCCGCCGACCGGCCGACCCCGCCGCTCGGCCGGATCCAGGACCCCTACGGCTTCCGCTGCCTGCCCCAGATACACGGACCCGCGCACGACGCGGCGGACGCCCTGGAGCAGGTCCTGGCCGTGGAGATCAACGCGGCGGCCGAGAACCCGCTCATCATCCCCGAGGACCGGGCCGCCTACCACCACGGCGGCTTCTACCAGGCCCAACTCGCCCTCGCCCTGGACCACTTCAGACTCGCCCTGACCCAGGTGGCCCGCCTTTCGACCTCCCGTCTCTCCACGCTCAACGAGCCCGCCTACACCCGGCTGCGCCCCTTCCTCGCCGACCCCGAGCCGGCCTCCTCCGGCGTGATGATCCTGGAGTACGCGGCCGGCGCCGCCCTCGGCGATCTGCGGGCCTTCTCGGCCCCCGCGTCGCTCGGTCACGCTGTACTCTCCCGGGGCGTCGAGGAACAGGCGAGTTTCGCCTCGCTCGCCGCGCGCCAGACCCTGCGCGCGTGCGGTGCGTACCGTCTGGTGGTCGGCTGCGAACTCGTCGCCGCCGTCCGGGCGCTGCGCCAGCGGGACCTGAGGCCCGACCCGGAGCTTCCGGCCGGGCGGGCGTTCGCGCTCGCCGAGCCGGTCCTCGACGCCGACCCGGCCGACCGGCCGCTCACGGACGACGTGACGGCGGCGGCCCGCCTGCTCGACCGGTTCACGGACATCTGGAGGGGGAGCACGTCATGAGCGTGGACAGGAGTACCGGTGCGACGTCCGGTCCGGCTTCGGGAGTGACTGCCGAGGCCGCGTCCGGTGTGACTTCGGGGGCGGTGTCCGCAGCCACGTCCGGTCCGGCTTCCGGGGCGACTCCGGGGGCGGCCTCCGGGGTGACGGACAGCCCGGCCACTCGCCTCCAGGCGCTCTTCGAGGGCCACCGGCTCACGCCCACCCAGCGCCGCATCGCGCACAGCATGGTGCGGCGGGCCGCCGACGTGCCCTTCCTGTCCAGCGTGGAGCTGGCCGAGCTGGCCGGGGTCAGCCAGCCGTCGGTGACCCGCTTCGCGGTCGCCCTCGGCTTCGACGGCTACCCCGCCCTGCGCAGACACCTCCGCGAGGTCGTCCCCGCCGAGCCGGCCGCAGAGGCGGGCTCGTACAACGAGTACCAGCAGGCCGTCGAGGCCGAGATCGAGAACCTGAAGCACCTCGCGGAGCTGCTCGCCGACCCCCGCCCGGTGCAGCGGGCCGGCCGGATCCTCGCCGCCTCGCGCCCGCTGCCGGTGCTCGGGCTGCGCGCGGCCGCCTCCCAGGCGTACGGCTTCGCGTACTTCGCCGCCAAGGTCCACCCGGACGTCCGGCTGCTCAACGAGGGCGGCACGATGATCCAGGACCGCATCGACGCGGCCGTCCGCGCGGGCGCCTCCGCCCTGCTGTGCTTCGCGCTGCCCCGGCATCCGCGCGAGGTCGTCGACACCCTCGCCTATGCCAAGGAGGCAGGCCTGACCGTCGTCACGGTCGCCGACTCCGCCTTCGCGCCCGTCGCCAGGTACTCCGACCTGCTGCTGCCCGCCGCCGTCGGCACCGGGCTCGCCTTCGACACCGCCTGCGCGCCCATGCTGCTGGGGCGGGTGCTGCTGGAGGCGGTCTGCGACGACCTGCCGGACGCCCAGGCCCGGTTGGAGGAGTTCGACGCGCACGCGGCGGCCCGCGGGCTGTTCGTCGACTGAGCCGCCGCGCTCTCAGACTCGTCTCACGTTCTGCCACTAGCGTCGTGCGCACACAGGCGCATGACGGACACGTGACGCGGGCGGCAGACGTGGCGCGCGGAGGACAGGGGCTGGCCCGGGTGGCCGTCGTCGTACGGGCCGGGGCCGCACCACTGTGGTGGTCGGGGGCGTTCGCCGCCGGGATCGGTGTCCTGGGGCCCGGGGTGACCGGGCGCAGGATCGGGGTGCTCGCGGGGGCCGCGCTGTTCCTGATCGCCGCCGGCGTCGTGGCACTGATGCGGCGCAAGCGGTACGACGCCCTCGCCCGCGGGGCCGCCCGGGCGGGCAGGTACGACGTGCTGCAGGACCGGGCGGTGACGGTGCGCACCTGGCGCCGGGGGCACCGCTGGTGGCTGCTGCTCGCCTTCGCCGTCGCGATCGGCAGCTCCTTCGCGGTGCCCGCGGCCGCGGGCATGCTGCTCGCCGGGGCCGGTACCGGGCTGCGGCTGAAGGCCGCCTGGCTCGGCCGGCGGGAGCGGGCCGGGAACACCCTGCTGTGGGTGCGGGTCGACCGGCTCGACCGGCGGGGCGGGAGCCCGGCGGGCAGGGCCGTCAGGGCCCTGCGCGGTACGGGCATCGCGGCCGGCGACGCGGCCCCGGGCGGGACCCGTCGCCGTACCGCGGCGCTCGTCTGATTCTCCGGACCTCCCGGACCGGTCCTCTAGACCTCCAGGTCCGCCTCGATCTTCTTGAGCTGGTGCCGGGCCATCGCCAGGTTGGCCCGGCTCGCGTCCAGGACCAGGTAGAGGAACAGCCCGTTGCCGCCGCGGCCCTTGATCAGGCGGATCAGGTGGTACTGGTCGGACAGCGTGATCAGGATGTCCTCGATGTCGCCCTTGAGGCCGAGGTGTTCCATGGTGCGCATCTTGGCGCGGATCACGTCCGTGTTGCCGGCGGCGGCCACGTTCAGGTCGAAGGTCTTGCTGCCGCCGATCGTGCCCAGCGCCATCCCGCTGGTGTAGTCGACGAGCGCGACGCCGGTGGCGCCCTCGATGGAGGTCAGCGCCTCTTTCAGTGCGGTCTCGGTGTTGGCCATGACGGTCCTCTCAACTGTCGGTTGCGGTGCGCGCTTCGGCGGTCGTGGTGCGTGGCGCGCGCGCGGTTCTGGTTCGTGGTGCGGATGTGGTCCTGGTGGCCGCCCGGGTGGTCCCCGCGGCGGCCTCGGCGGCGTCGAGCACTTCACCGACGCGGGCGCCCGCCCGGCGGCCCTCCAGGTGCAGCCGGCCGACGTTGACCCGGTCCTGGGCCAGCAGCGTCAGCACGGCGGTGCGGCCGGCCGCGTAGGTGGCGACGTAGCCGTCCT
This sequence comes from Streptomyces sp. NPDC005728, assembly GCF_040630895.1. Classification (NCBI taxonomy): domain Bacteria; kingdom Bacillati; phylum Actinomycetota; class Actinomycetes; order Kitasatosporales; family Streptomycetaceae; genus Streptomyces; species Streptomyces sp. NPDC005728. The sequence continues at coordinate 68,216 of NZ_JBEXYL010000006.1, read as the reverse complement.
CGCCGCGCACCAGCAGCTCCCGGAAGCCGCCGTTCCCGGTGGCGTCGGCCACCCGGACGGCGACGCCGAGCGCGGCCGCGGTGAGGGCCGCCAGGCCCTCCGGGTCGACACCGGGGGTGTCGTGGGCGACGACGAGACCGTCGACGCCGGCCGCGAGGGCGCCGGTGAGCTGCGGCACGCGGGTCCGCAGTCGGCGCAGTTCGTCCAGGACGGCTTCGAGGTCCTGTGCGGACACCATCAGCTCTCTCCTCTCGGCGGGTTGGTGCCGTTCAAAGCGCCTCCAGCGCATCCCTGAGCCTCTTCAGCAGCGCGATGTCGGGGTCGGTGACCGTGAGCGGGGGAGCCGGGGGGACCGGCGGCGGGGCGGGGGCCGTGGGCACCGGCCGGACGAGTCCGGCCGCCGCGAGCCGCCGTACGTCCACCAGCGTGTGGAACGCCTGCCGGCCCAGGTTGCGGGCGATCTCCAGGGCCGTGCGGACGCCGTCCACCCGGTCCAGGACCGCCCGCTGGCGGGGGGTGACCGGCGCCGCGGCGGCCGGGTCGGCGCGGATCAGCGGGGTGCTGTCGGCCGCGGGGTCCGGCCACAGGCGGTGCAGCAGCAGCCGGCGGCGCAGCGTCTCGCGTTCCAGCGCGATCACCGGGACCGAGGGCAGCGGGCCCGGGCGGGGCGCACTGGCGTAGCGGAAGCGGCCCGGGGTGCTGCTCGGCGAGAGCGTGAAGTACCCGGCGTCGTACAGCGCGTCCAGGTGGCACAGTTCCAGGGCGCCCTCGGGCAGCAGTCCTTCGGCCAGCAGCAGGCGGGCCGCGTCCGCGGGGCCGTCGGCCTGCCCGGCCGCCTGCTGCCAGGCGGCCGTGGCGAGGGTGCCGTGGGCGGTGAGGAGCACGTCGAGACCGGGGGCGTGGGGGCTCTCGGCGTGCACCACCCGGCCCCCGGCGAGGTGCAGGGTGCCGTGCTCGCGGACGAGGACGCCGGTGGCCTGCTCCTCGGCGAGCCGCCGGAGCATCGGCGACAGCGCGCCCGCCGTACGGTCCTGTGCCGAAGCCCTGTCCCGCACCGGCAGCGGCGGAGGCGTTCCGACCACGGTCATCCCAGCACCAGCCGGGCGGCCATCTCGCCGAGCCGGATCCGGGCGAGGGCGAGGTTGCCCTCCTCGCGGCCGAGCCACAGGTGCAGGAAGACGCTGCTGTCGAAGGACGTGTCCACGAACCGCAGCAAGTGGTAGCTGTCGTGATTGCTGACGATCACGTCCTCGACGGGCGGGCGCCCGTCCTCGCTCCCGCCGGCCGCGAAGGCGCCGTGTTCGGCGGCCAGCCGGGCCAGTTCGGCGGCCTCGGCCGCGGTGGTCTCGTGGTCACCGCCGGGGGCGTCCCCGACGGTGCCCAGAGCCAGTCCGCTCGTCCAGTCCACCAGCGCGGCCCCCCGGGCACCGGGCAGCCGCATCGCTTCCAGCAAGCACTCGTCGATCCCGGGCACCGTGGCTCCCCTCCCGCCTGCGACTCCGGTTGAGTGACAGGGACACTACGCAACGTGTGCGCGAGAGGTGAGGCCTTTGGCATTTTCCAGTGGAACATGCGTCCGGCGTACTAGTGTGGGTCAACTGACGACTGTTTCACGGCAGTTGATCCATTTGTTCGAGGGATGGCGGGGGTGTGTCAACGGCTCCCGGGTGCGCGCAGGGTGGTGAGCGCGGCCGCGTGCGCCCCGCCGGACTCGGCCACGACCTCCGCCACGGTCTGCGGTTCCCGCACGGTCGCGAAGCCGACCCCGCCGGACCCGTCCGGTGCGAAGCCGTAGATCCCCGGCCGGGCGAGGGAGTTGTAGGCGTAGTGGTGGGCGAAGTAGTACGCGCCCGTGTCCAGCGCCGCCGCGTAGTCGCCCTGCTCCAGCAGGGGCAGCGCGCGCCCCTCGGCGAGCAGGTCGCCCGAGAAGCAGGCCGGGCCGGCCACGTCCTGCACCACCTCGGGGCCCGCCTTCGGCCGCCCCTTGGCGTCGTACGCGGTGATCCTCAGCGGCCATGCCCCCGGTGCGTACACGGTCCGCGTGGCCACCTGCACGCCCGCGTGCGTCACCGCGATCCGCCGCCCGCCGGAGCTCTTGGCGTACTCCACCCGCGCCACCACCGTGCCGTACTTGGCCAGCAGTGACCGCCCGAACTCGGTCACCAGCCCGTACCGCCCGTCGAACAGCCCCGGCACCTCCTCGGCCAGCACGCGCGCGTACTGCGCGTACGTCGGCGCCGTCGCCTCCCCGGCGAAATTGACCGGAAGCCCGCCGCCGATGTCGAGTGTGTCGATCTGCGGCCGCCCGATCCGCGCGTTGATCTCCTCCGCGAGCGCGTACGTCTCCGCCACGCCCCGCGCCATCAGCGAGAGCGGGATGCCCTGCGAACCGGTGTGCGCGTGCAGCCGGGTCAGCCACGGCCGCTCCGCGTAGGCCCGTACGACCCACTCCCGGGCGCCCTCGTCGCGCAGCGCCACGCCGAACTTGGAGGTCTCCGTCGCCGTCGAGGTCGCCCCGATGGTGCCGCCGCCGATCTGCGGGTTGATCCGAATGCCGAGCGGCGACCGGGCGGGCGCCGACCGCAGGAGCGCGTCGAGCCGGTCCAGCTCCTGGGGGTTGTCCGCGTTGACGGCGATGCCCAGCGCGAGCGCCTCGCGCAGCTCGGCCGGGGTCTTGGCGGGCGAGTCGAGCACCGTCCGGTCCGGCGGCAGCCCCGCCGCCTGCGCCAGCGCCAGCTCGCCCGGGCTCGCCACCTCCGCGCCGATGCCCTCCTCGTGCAGCAGTCGCAGCACCGGCACCAGCGGGCTCGCCTTCACCGCGAAGGCGTGCAGCACCGGTGTCCCCGGTGCCGCGACCGCGTCGAACGCCGCCCGCAGGGCCGCCGCCGACTCCCGGATGCCGGTGACGTCCAGCAGTCCCACCACGGCCGCGTCCGGCCCCAGCAGTCCCTGCTCCACCGCGCCGCGCACGGCCTCGTCCCGCCGGGCGCCGCGCTCCCGGGCCTCGCTCTCGGTGTCGTGGTCCACGACCTGTCTCCTCCTGTCGGGCTGCCTGCGTACTCAGGTGATTCCAGCCAAACACCCGCGGCGCGCGGACGGGGGGCCGCCGATGTATTGACTAGTTCTATTCAGGAGGACAGGATGTGAATAGATGTAGTAACCGAAGGAGGCAGACGATGTCGGGACCCCGCCCCGTACGAGCACCGCGCGGCACGGAACTGAGCGCCCTGGGATGGCAGCAGGAAGCCGCCCTGCGGATGCTCCAGAACAACCTCGACCCCGAGGTCGCCGAGCACCCCGACAAGCTCGTCGTCTACGGCGGCACCGGCAAGGCCGCCCGTGACTGGCGCTCCTTCGACGCGATGGTGCGCACGCTCAGGACCCTCAAGCAGGACGAGACCATGCTGGTCCAGTCCGGCCGCCCGGTCGGCGTGATGCAGACCCACGAGTGGGCCCCGCGCGTCCTCATCGCCAACTCCAACCTCGTCGGCGACTGGGCCAACTGGGAGGAGTTCCGCCGCCTGGAGGCCCTCGGCCTGACCATGTACGGCCAGATGACCGCCGGCTCCTGGATCTACATCGGCACCCAGGGCATCCTCCAGGGCACCTACGAGACCTTCGCCGCCGTCGCCGCGAAGAAGTTCAACGGCACCCTCGCCGGGACCATCACCCTCACCGCCGGCCTCGGCGGCATGGGCGGCGCCCAGCCCCTCGCCGTGACCATGAACGACGGCGTCGCGATCTGTATCGACTGCGACCCCCGCGCCATCGAGCGCCGCATCGAGCACCGCTACCTGGACGTCAAGGCCGACAACCTCGACCACGCGCTCCAGCTGGCCACCGAGGCCCGCGACGCCCGCCGCCCGCTGTCCATCGGCGTCCTCGGCAACGCGGCCGAGCTGGTCCCGCAGCTGCTCGCGATGGACGCCCCCATCGACATCGTCACCGACCAGACCTCCGCCCACGACCCGCTGGCCTACCTGCCGGTCGGCGTGGCCTTCGAGGACATGGCGGACGCCGCCGCCAAGGACCCGGCCGGCTTCACCACCCGCGCCCGCGAGTCGATGGCGAAGCACGTCGAGGCCATGGTCGGCTTCATGGACGCCGGCGCCGAGGTCTTCGACTACGGCAACTCCATCCGCGGCGAGGCCCAGCTGGCCGGATACGACCGCGCCTTCGCCTTCCCCGGCTTCGTCCCGGCGTACATCCGTCCGCTGTTCTGCGAGGGCAAGGGCCCGTTCCGCTGGGCGGCCCTGTCCGGCGAGGCCTCGGACATCGCCAAGACCGACAAGGCGATCCTGGAGCTCTTCCCGGAGAACGAGTCCCTGCACCGCTGGATCAAGATGGCCGGCGAGCGCGTCCACTTCCAGGGCCTGCCCGCCCGCATCTGCTGGCTCGGCTACGGCGAGCGCGACAAGGCCGGCGAGCGCTTCAACGACATGGTGGCCTCCGGCGAGCTGGCCGCTCCCCTGGCCATCGGCCGCGACCACCTGGACTGCGGCTCCGTCGCCTCCCCGTACCGCGAGACCGAGGCCATGCTCGACGGCTCCGACGCGATCGCCGACTGGCCGCTGCTGAACGCCATGGTCAACGTGGCCTCCGGCGCCTCCTGGGTGTCCCTCCACCACGGCGGCGGCGTCGGCATGGGCCGCTCCATCCACGCCGGCCAGGTGACGGTGGCCGACGGCACGAAGCTGGCTGGCGAGAAGATCCGCCGCGTCCTCACCAACGACCCCGGCATGGGCGTCATCCGGCACGTTGATGCCGGCTATGACATCGCTGAGTCGGTGGCGGACGAGCGCGGGGTTCGGGTGCCGATGCGCGAGGGTGACCAGGCGTGACCTTCCACAGCATGTGGGCGGAGCTGCTGCCGATCGGCCGCAGCTCCGCCTCCGGCGGCTACCGCCGCTACGCCTGGACCGGCGCCGATGCCGAGTGCCGGACCTGGTTCCAGGAGCAGGCCGAGGCACGCGGGCTGGTCTACGAGGTGGACCGGAACGGCAACCAGTGGGCGTGGCTCGGGGATCCGGCCGCCGGGGACGCCGTCGTCACCGGCTCGCACCTGGACTCCGTGCCCGACGGCGGTGCCTTCGACGGCCCGCTCGGCGTGGTGTCCTCCTTCGCCGCCCTCGACGAACTGCGCGGGCGGGGAGTGCGGTTCGGCAAGCCCCTCGCCATCGTCAACTTCGGTGACGAGGAGGGCGCCCGGTTCGGGCTGGCCTGCGTCGGCTCCCGGCTCACCGCCGGACAGCTGACCGTCGAGCAGGCCCACCGGCTCACCGACGGCGACGGGGTCAGCCTCCCGAAGGCCATGGAGGCCGCCGGCCACGACCCCGACGGCATCGGGGCCGACCCGGAGCGGCTGTCCCGCATCGGCGCCTTCGTCGAGCTGCACGTGGAGCAGGGCCGCGCGCTGGACCTGTCCGGCGACCGGGTCGGCATCGCCAGCGCCATCTGGCCGCACGGCCGCTGGCGCTTCGACTTCCGCGGCGAGGCCAACCACGCGGGCACCACCCGGCTGGCCGACCGGCGCGACCCGATGCTGTCGTACGCCGAGACCGTGCTCGCCGCCCGCCGGGAGGCCGCACTCGCCGGTGCCGTCGCCACCTTCGGCAAGATCTCCGTCGAGCCGAACGGCGTCAACGCCATCCCCTCCCTGGTGCGGGGCTGGCTCGACTCCCGCGCCGCCGACCAGGACACCCTGGACACGGTCGTCGGCGGCATCGAGAAGGCTGCACGGGAGTACGCGGACGTCCACGGCATCGACCTCGACATCGTCCGGGAGTCCTTCACCCCGGTCGTCGAGTTCGACCACGCGCTGCGCGACGAACTCGGCCGCATCCTGGGCAAGGACACCGGCCTGAAGGTGCCCGTCCTGGGAACCGGTGCCGGACACGACGCCGGAATCCTCTCCGGGATCATTCCGACCGCCATGCTGTTCGTGCGCAACCCCACCGGTGTCTCGCACTCCCCGGCCGAGTCCGCGGCCGAGGACGACTGCGTGGCCGGGGTGAGCGCGCTCGCCGACGTACTGGAAGGGCTGGCCTGCACGTGACCACACGGACGTACTGGCTGGAGCACGCCTGGCTCGACACGAACGTCGAGCCGGGCGTGGCCGTCGTCGCGCAGGACGGCCGGATCACCGCCGTCCGCACCGACGTACCCACCCCGCCGCCCGGCGCCGAGATCCTGCGCGGCCTGACCCTCCCCGGCCTGGCGAACGCCCACTCCCACGCCTTCCACCGGGCGCTGCGCGGCACCGTCCAGGTCGGCAGCGGCACCTTCTGGACCTGGCGCGAGGTGATGTACTCCGTCGCCGACCACCTGACCCCGGACACCTACCACGCCCTCGCCCGCGCGGTGTACGCCGAGATGGCCCTGGCCGGCGTCACCTGCGTCGGCGAGTTCCACTATGTGCACCACGCCCCCGGCGGCACCCCCTACGCCGACCCCAACGCGATGGGCGAGGCGCTGATCGCGGCCGCCGCCGAGGCCGGTGTCCGCATCACCCTGCTGGACACCGCCTACCTCTCCGCAGGCATCGTGAACAAGCACAGGGGTGAGCCGCCCAACAGCCACCAGCTGCGCTTCTCCGACGGCAGCGCGGAGGCCTGGGCCGAACGCTGTGCAGTTCTCAAGGAGCGGGACCACGCGCGGATCGGGGCGGCGATCCACTCCGTACGGGCCGTGCCCGCGGGCCAGTTGGAGACCGTGGCGCGGTGGGCGCAGGAGCGGCGGGCCCCGCTGCACGTGCACCTGTCGGAGCAGACCGCCGAGAACGACGCCTGCCAGGCGGCGCACGGCTGCACTCCCACCCGGCTGCTCGCCGACCACGGCGTCCTCGGGCCGCGCACCACCGGTGTCCACAACACCCACCTCACCGCCGAGGACATCGCGCTGCTCGGCGGCTCCGGCACCGGCACCTGCATGTGCCCGACGACCGAGCGTGACCTGGCGGACGGCATCGGCCCGGCCGTCGCCCTGCAGCGGGCCGGCTCCCCGCTCTCCCTCGGCTCCGACAGCCACGCCGTCATCGACCTGCTCGAAGAGGCACGCGCGATGGAGCTGAACGAGCGGCTGCGCACCCGCACCCGGGGCCACTGGACCGCCGCCGCGCTGCTGCGGGCAGCCACCGCCGACGGCCACGCCGCCCTCGGCTGGGCGGACGCCGGCACCATCGAGGCCGGTGCGCTCGCCGACCTGACGACGATCGCCCTCGACTCGGTCAGGACGGCCGGGCCGCTGCCCAGGCTGGGCGCCGAGACGGCCGTATTCGCGGCGACCGCGGCGGACGTGCGGCACACGGTCGTGGGTGGCCGCCATGTCGTACGGGACGGCGTTCACCAGCTCGTGCCGGACGTGCCGTCAGCACTGGCGGACGCGATCGAAGCCCTGCGCGGCTGACAACCGCCGAACCCCACCCGGTCACCCCTGAGGACACCATGATGAGCAGCACCGTCATCACCAACATCGCCACGCTGGTCACCAACGACCCCTCCCTCGGTGACAGATCTCCCCTCGGTCTGATCCAGGACGCGGCCGTCGTCATCGACGGCGACCGCATCGCGTGGACCGGTGAATCCAGCAAAGCACCCGCCACTGACAACCGGGTCGACGCGGGCGGCCGGGCGGTGCTGCCGGGCTTCGTGGACTCCCACTCCCACCTGGTCTTCGCCGGCGACCGCACGCAGGAGTTCAACGCCCGCATGTCCGGCCGCTCCTACACCGCGGGCGGCATCCGCACCACGGTCGCGGCCACCCGCGCCGCGACCGACGCGGAACTGGAGGCGAACCTCACCCGCTACCTGGCCGAGGCCCTCCGCCAGGGCACCACGACCTTCGAGACGAAGTCGGGCTACGGCCTGACGGTCGAGGACGAGTCCCGCGCCCTGCGCATCGCGGCACAGCACACCGACGAGGTGACCTACCTCGGCGCCCACATCGTCTCCCCCGACTACGCCGACGACCCGGCGGGCTACGTCGCCCTGGTCACCGGCGAGATGCTGGACGCCTGCGCGCCGTACGCCCGCTGGGTCGACGTCTTCTGCGAGAAGGGCGCCTTCGACGGCGACCAGGCCCGCGCGATCCTGACCGCGGGCAAGGCCAAGGGCCTGCACCCGCGCGTCCACGCCAACCAGCTCTCCTACGGCCCCGGCGTCCAGCTGGCCGTCGAGCTGGATGCGGCGAGCGCCGACCACTGCACCCACCTCACGGACGCGGACGTCGACGCCCTCGCGAACGGCGACACGGTCGCCACCCTCCTTCCCGGCGCCGAGTTCTCCACCCGAGCCGAGTGGCCCGACGCCCGCCGCCTGCTGGACGCGGGTGTGACGGTCGCCCTCTCCACGGACTGCAACCCGGGCTCGTCCTTCACCTCCTCCGTCCCCTTCTGCATCGCCCTGGCCGTCCGCGACATGCGCATGACCCCCGACGAGGCGGTCTGGTCGGCCACCGCGGGCGGCGCGGCAGCCCTCCGGCGCACCGACATCGGCCACCTGACCCCGGGCGCCTGTGCCGACCTGACCCTCCTCGACGCCCCGAGCCACGTCCACCTGGCGTACCGGCCGGGGGTGCCGCTGGTCAGCGGTGTCTGGCGCAGAGGCGAGCGCGTGCTCTGACCGAGCCGGCCGGGATCGTGTCCAATCGCCCCCGGCCCGCCACCGCGCCGTTCCGGGACCGTGCTCAGGCGCCCCCGGCCCGCCAGCGCTGCCCCGATCCCCCGTCCAGCGGTTCCAGTGCCACCCCGTCCCCGCCGTCCGGTGTCACCGCGGTCTCGATGGCGATCGCCGGGCGGATCGTGCCGTCGGGGTCGACGGTGAAGCGCAGGTTCTGGCCGTTGCGGCCGTAGACCGAGTCGCAGTCCCAGATGCCGACGCCCCGGTCGGTCGCGCCGCGGCTGTCGAGGCAGACGTCGGAGTCGGCGGCCGACCGGAGTACGCCGAGATCGGCGTCGACGCGCCAGCGCTGGGTGGGGGAGGAGGTGCAGGGCGCCGTGACGACGTCGTTGCCCTGCGACAGGTCGCCGTCACGGATGTCGAGACAGCGGCCGGTCGACAGGTTCACCACCTGGGCGTAGGCGCTGCCCGGGGGCGAGGGCGTGGGGGACGGGCTCGGGGTGCGGCTGGGCCGTGGCGAGGTGGTCGGGCGGTGCGACGTTCTCGTGGGGGAAGGGGACGCGCTCGTGCGGGAAGGAGTCGGGGTCGGGGACGGGGAGAGGGAGACCGTCGCCGTGACCGTCACCGGTGGGGGCGGGGGCGTCGCCGCCGTCGGCTGCCGGTCGGATCCGTCCGCCGGGGACAGGAGGAACACCAGCAGCGGGACCAGGGCCACGCCCAGGGCCGCCGTCGCCAGCAGGTAGCGGCGCGGGGGCGGCCAACTGCTGCGGTCCGCGGGCGGCACGGGGGCCGGGGCCGGTGCGACGGGGCGTGTGTACGACGTTCCGTTCCAGGGCAGCAGGCCCTCGGCCAGGGTCTGCCTCGGGGCGTCTCGCAGCGCGGTCAGGTCCTCGACGGCGGCCGTGCAGTGCGGACAACGGGCCCTGTGGGCGTCCAGGTCGGCGCTGGGGCGGGGGCCGTCCTGCCGTACCGCCTCCTCGATCAGCCGGCGGAAGTCGGCGCAGCGCGGGTCGTCGGAGGCGGCCAGACGGTGCCTCAGACAGGCCTGGGACAGGGCCTTGAGGGCCCCCGGGACGCCGTAGGCCACGTCCGCCGGGTTGAGGCCGACGAGGGCGGCGGTGCGCTCCACGGGTTCCTCTTCGAGGACGCCGTACCAGATCAGGCCCTGGATGCGGGACGGGAGCGTCTGGAACGCCGGCAGGAGGGGAGGGGTCGGACCGTCGGGCAGGCCGGCGGAGTTCAGGACCAGGAGGAGGGCGGGGTCCACCCCCGCGGAGCGTTCGTCCCTCGCCCAGGTCGCCGCCGACCGCACGGCCAGCAGCAGGAGCCGGTGGCGCAGGGGGACGTTCGGTTCCCGGCCCCGGGCCGTCTCGCGGGCCGCCGTGGTGAAGGCCTCCGCCGCAAGCCGGCGTGCGGCGGACTCGCTCGTGGCGCACAGGCGGGCGTAGGCGAGGACCGACGGGTGGTGCCGGCGGCGCAGCTCCTGAAGGGCCGGGTAGGCCGTCGGGGTGGGGGAGCGCAGCAGTTCCGTCAGCCGTGCGTCCGGCGCGTCCGTGTGTTCCGCGCCCGCCTCGGCCCGGTCGCCGCCCTGAGCCATCCCGCACTCTCCGTCCCCGTGGTGTTCCGACGTACCAGCCGGTTTGCGGGCCCATCGTGGTGGAGGGGTGCGATGGGGGAAAGAGGTTTCCCCGGGTAACTGCATAACGGTTGGTGGTGCACGGGCGCGGCGAAGCGGCCCGGCGCCGTCGGCCGGGCCACCTCCCGCGTGCCCTTGCGGGTCGGCGGGTCACTCGTCCAGGGTCAGCCCCTTGCGCAGCCGAACCAGCGTCCGCGACAGCAGCCGGGAGACGTGCATCTGGGAGATGCCCAGTTCGTCGCCGATCTCCGACTGGGTCAGGCCCGCGACGAAGCGCAGCGAAAGGATCTTCCGGTCCCTGGGCGGGAGTTCGGCGATCAGCGGCTTCAACGACTCGACGTACTCGACGCCTTCGAGCTCGTGGTCCTCGTACCCGATGCGGTCCGCGAGCGCGCCCTCGGAGTCGTCCTCCTCGGGCTGGGCGTCCAGGGAGGAGGCGGTGTACGCGTTCGAGGCGGCCATGCCCTCGACGACCTCGTCGTTGGAGATGCCGAGGCGCTCGGCGAGTTCCGTGACGGTGGGGGCGCGGTCCAGCCGCTGGGCCAGCTCGTCCCCGGCCTTGGCCAGGTCGAGCCGCAGCTCCTGCAGACGGCGCGGTACGCGCACGGACCACGAGGTGTCACGGAAGAAGCGCTTGATCTCGCCGATGATGGTCGGCATCGCGAAGGTGGGGAACTCCACACCGCGGGTGAGTTCGAAGCGGTCGATCGCCTTGATCAGGCCGATCGTGCCGACCTGGATGATGTCCTCCATCGGCTCGCTGCGGGAGCGGAAGCGGGAGGCGGCGAACTTGACGAGCGCGAGGTTCAGCTCGACGAGCGTGTTGCGGACGTACGCGTACTCGTGCGTCCCTTCCTCCAGCGACGTCAGCCGCTCGAAGAGGGTCTTGGACAGGGCCCGCGCGTCGACGGGGTCGACCTCGCCGAAGGGGGGGATCTCCGGGAGTCCCTCGAGCGGGTCGAGGGCGTCGACGGGACCGATGGGATGATCCAGTTGTTCCGGTGGGGGTGTCGACGTCGCCACTCGGGTCTGCGATGCGTCGAGCCGGGGTGACATGGGTGTCCTCCATCGTTCTCGGCATAAGGCTGCCGAAGCCGGTAAGTGCACTGCGGTGTGCGGCGCCTCCAAAGCCGACGTGGGCCGTCGCGGCCCGGTGGGGTGTGTGTCCTTACTAGCCCTACCCGCTTCTGTGAGGGGATCGCAAGTACGCTCCGTAGTCATATGTCCGATTATGTAAGGTTTGTCGGGTGTCGGAGTGTGGAGGGAAGGCGTAATGTTCGAGGGCATCAGCAGCAGCCACGACCTCGGGAGAGAGACGGCATGGACCACGGGATGGCCGGCAGTGCACGGTCGGGCCGGCTTCTGGTGGAGGTGCGGGAAGAGGGCTCCAGCGCCGTAGTGACACCGGCGGGTGAGCTCGATCACCACACCGCCGATCTGCTGCGCGAGCCACTCGAAGACCTCCTCGGCAAAGGGTTCTCGCGGCTCGTGGTGGACTGTTCGCGGCTCGAGTTCTGTGACTCCACCGGCCTGAACGTGCTGCTCGGGGCCCGTCTGAAGGCCGAGGCCGCCGGTGGCGGAGTGCACCTGGCGGGGATGCTCCCCGTGGTGGCCCGCGTGTTCGAGATCACGGGAGCGGAGGCGGTCTTCACCGTCCATGACTCCCTGGAGGCGGCGCTGGCCGGCGAGGCCGACTGACCCCCCCCGTCCCGGCCGTGCCCCGTGCGGCATGTGGCACGGGTCATGCCCAAATCAGGGGTGTCCCACCGGATCGGTCGGGCAGGAGAATGCTGAACGCGTCGGCCGCCAGGGCGTCGGACCACCCCAGGCAACCGGCGAACGGCCCGGGTGCGACGTATGAGTCTTTCCATCGTGAACTGGTGAATCGGTGAGGTGAAGCGCTGATGAGCACCACCCGGCCCTACTCGCCGGGCGACCGCGGCCCGGAGTCCAGCGGCGCTTCCGGGGCGTCCGAGGGGGGTGCGCCGGCCGGCGGCGCGTCCACGGGGGCAGCCGTGCCGTCCGTGCCGTCCGAGGGTATGCAGGGTGCCCCGGGGCGACAGCTCCGCAGGCTGCGCCTGGAGGGCGAGAGCGGAGTCGTTCCGCTCGCCCGCGACTTCGCCCGTCAGGCGCTGTACGCGTGGGGCTGGCTGCCCGCCGCGTCCGCCGACCGGCGGGCCGCCGCCGAGGACGTGCTGCTCGTCGTGTCCGAGCTGGTCACCAACGCCTGCCTGCATGCCGAGGGTCCGGAGGAACTGTTCCTCGCCTGCGACGACAAGGTCATCCGGGTGGAGGTGTCCGACCGCGGCTCCGGCCAGCCGGCCCCCCGCACCCCGCACCGCGCCGGCCGCCCCGGCGGCCACGGCATGTTCATCGTGCAGCGACTGTGCCTGGACTGGGGGGTCGTCCGCACACCGGGCCGCTCGGGCAAGACCGTGTGGGCCGAACTGGGCGCACCCGCCTAGGGCCTGACCCGCCCGGCAGGTTCAGGACGTCCGACGGCCGCCCCCGTACGGCCACCTGAGCCCCCGTCTCCACTCGAATACCCCCTCGCACACGCCGGATCGACACAACTCCGGCGTGTGCCGCGTCTTCCCTCCTCATGACCCCGGGCGTACCTTGACGGCCGAATCTGATACGCCGTCAGGAATGAAGGGGTGGACCGACGTGTCGTACCCGCAACGAACCGCCGCGCTCGTGTCCGCCGCGGCCCTGGCCGGCTCGGCGGTGCTGCTGGCCGCACCGGCGGCCCACGCCGACGTCGTCGACGTCAACTACCACTGCAAGACGCCGATCGGCGACAAGAGCGCCGTCTCGCCCATCGACATCAAGGGCGTCAGGAGCGGCAACGGCTACAAGATCACCATGTCCTGGCAGAAGGGCGTCTCCTCCAGCCCGGTCGAGCTGGGCAAGGGCGCGATGAGCCCTAGCGCCACCATCAGGCTGGGCGGCGCCGACAGCGGCACCCTCGCCGTCACCGGCCCGGCCAACTCGGCCGCGATACCTGCCAACACGCCCATCAAGATCAGCGACCTGAGCGGCACCTACACGCCGGAGAAGTCCGGCAAGGTCACCTTCACGGCGGCCACGCTCACCATCAAGGCGCTCGGTACGACGACGACCTGCAACCCCACCAACAACCCCAAGCCGTCCCTGACCCTGGACGTGACGGCAGCCGGCGGATCGTCGTCCTCCTCGTCTTCGTCCTCCTCGTCGGGCGGCTCCGGCGGGCAGCTCCCGCAGACCGGCCCCGAGGATTCCGCCGTCGCCCTCGGCACGCTCGGCGGCACGGTCCTGCTCGCCGGTGCGGCGGGCGCCCTGTGGCTGACCCGGCGGAACCCGGCCGCACGCCGCTGAACCGCAGCCGTAGACCGCTGGAGCCGCCCATGCCGTCCGCCGCCCGTGTCCTCGGCCTCACCCTGCTCCTGCTGTCGGTGTCCGCACCGCACGCGGAAGCGGCCGCAGGCTGGTCCCTCGCGCCCGCCGGCGCCGGGCGTCCCTCCTTCTACGCCGAGGGCGCCCCGGGTGCCGCACTGCAGGACACGGTGTCCGTGACCAACCGCAGCCGGCAGCCGATCACCGTACGGCTGCGCGGCACCGGCCTGCGGATCACGTTCGCCCGGACCGACCTCCGCGTCCCCGCGCGCACCCGCGCCGAGGTGCCCTTCACGGTGACCGTGCCGACCGGCGCCGCACCCGGCGACCGCTCCGGCACGCTCACCGCCCGGGACGCGGACGGCCGCACGGCGACCGTGCCGCTCCGGCTGCGCGTGGGCGGTCCGGCGCTGTCCGCGCTGACCGTCGAACAGGTGGCGGTACACGGCGACCGCATCACGTACGAGCTGGTCAACCGCGGTACGACCGTCCTCGTGCCGAAACTCGCGGTCCACGCGGACGGTCTCTTCGGGACGGTCCTCGACCGCCCCGCACGCACCCTGCCCGTCCAGCTGCCCCCGGGAGCGCGCCGGACCCTCACGGAACCGTGGCCGGACCGGCCCGCGCTGGACGACGTCGACGTACGGCTGACGGTGACCGCGGCGGGCGGCGCCCACGACAGCACGCACACCGAGGCCCGGTTCGTGCCCTGGGGCGCGGCGACCGGCGTACTCGGCGCGGCCGTGGCGGCGGCCGCGCTGCTCGTCGTACGGCGGCACGGGCGCCGTCCGCACGCGAACCCGGCCGGGGACGACGAACGTACCTGCACGGAAGCCGAGTTGACGGGAGCGGTGACGTGAGTGGCAGGTCCCGGATACCCGTGCTGGCGGTGGTGCTCGCGCTGCTCCTGCTGCCGCTCACCGTCCCCGTGGCCGCGGCGGACGGGCCGGTCGTGAAACTGTCCGAGTCCCAGGCGGGTACGGGCGGTTCGGTCACCGTCAGCGGGAGCGGCTGGCGTCCGCACACCCTGCTGATGATGCTGATCTGCGGGCGCGCCACCCCGTCCCGGGGCGTGATCGGCGGCACCAACTCCTGCGCCAACGGCGACGGCCGGGCCGTGACCACCGACGCGGGCGGTTCCTTCGCCCGGAAGCTGCCGGTCGCCGAGCCGCCCGTGCCGTGCCCCTGTGTGGTGCACGTCGCCACGGTGACCGGCGCGAAGGCCGAGACGGACGCCGTCCTCCAGGTCGCCGGGCACCCTGTCGCCCCGCTGCCCGCCGAGTCCTCGGGCGGCCGGCTGTCGGTGCTCTCCGACACCCGGCTGACCGGTTCGAGCGGCCTGCTGACCTGGTTCGGGGCGCCGCCGAGCCGCACCCTGGTCTTCACCGCGGGCAACATCGGCTCCACCGCGATCAAGGACCCGGTCTTCCGGGTCGGCACCGCGCACGGCGTCTTCGCGCCCCAGTGGGACGAGCAGCAGTGGCGCGGCACCCTCGCACCCGGCAAGAAGGCGCAGATCGAGCTGCCCGTCGAGCTGTCGGCCGGGGCGCACGGCGACTACACCGTCTCCCTCCGCTACGACGGCAGGGTCCTCGCCGAGCAGCCGTGGGGCGTGGGCCGCCCCTGGGGCGTGACGCTGTTCTGGATCCTGCTCTGCCTGGTCGTCCCGGCCGCGCTCTTCCGCGCCGGGATGGCCGTGGTGGACCGGGTACGGCCGCGCCGGCCGGGCGGGGTCCGCCACCGGCGGCTCGCCCGGCCCCCGCTGCGGCGGCCCCGCTCCCGTCCTCCCTGGCCCGAACCCGACCCGACTCCGACCCTGCCGTGGTTCGCCCCGGACTCCGCTCCGGGCGGCCCGGCCGGCCGGCTCTCCGCACCGCACGACGACAGCCCGACGAGTCCTACGACTCCCACCACGAAGGGACCCACGTGAGCATGCGAAGGAGAGTCACACCGGCCCGAAGGACGGGCGCCGCGGGCGCCGTACTGGTGCTCTGTTCGGCGGGCGTGCTGCTGGGCGTGGCCGCGACACCCGCGCAGGCGGCCGAGGTGTCGTTCGCCACCCACTGCGTGCCGCCCGCGGGCATCGATCCGGTCGACGGCACCACGAAGGTCGAGATCACCGCGCCGGCCACGGCGAAGGCGGGCGACACGGTCGACATCGTGTGGAAGTTCGTGCAGGCCGCCTCCAAGAACCCCGACATCATCGACCTGCCCGCCAACTCGGTGCAGCCGTCCGGGGTGCTCAAGGCCGCCGGGGCGCAGACCGGCGACATCACCATGCAGGGCCCGCGGGAGAACCCGGCGATCCCCAAGAGCGGCGCCATGGTGCTGTCCGACATGAAGGGCAGCCTGAAGCTGACGGCGGCCGGCGAGGTGACGCTGACCCCGGACGCGTACACGGTCAACGCGATGTCGACGGACACCAAGTGCACGCCGAAGGAGACCGTGCAGAAGGCGGCGACGATCCAGGTGACGCCGGGCAGCGGGGGCTCGTCCAGCCCGCCCCCGAGCCAGTCGACGACGCCGAGCCAGTCCTCCACACCGACGACCACCCCGAGCCCCACCGCGACGGCGACCGGCGGCAGCGGCCAGACCGACTTCACCGGCAAGGAGGTTCAGGTCCCCTACGCCTGCAAGACGCCGATCGGCGACAAGAACGCGACCTCGCCGGTGCAGATCAACGCCAAGAAGAACGGCGGGAGTTACGACCTCACGGTGCAGTTCAAGAAGTCGGTGATGGACAGTCCCGCCGACATCCCGAAGGACTCCGTGAAACCGTCGATGGAGGTGGCGCTGGGCGGCGCCGACAAGGGCACCGTGCACGTGGAGGGGCCGACGAACGCGAACCCCATCAAGTCCGGCGACCCGATCGAGATCCCGGATCTCACGGGCACCTACAAGCCGGGCGCGAGCGGCACCGCGACCCTGGCCCCGGGCGTCCTCACCATCAAGGCGCTGGGCACCACCACGACGTGCACGCCGACCAAGTCCGAGGTCTCCCTCACCCTGGACACCACCCAGCAGCCGGGCGGTGCCTCGGGCGGCACGTCGACGTCCGGCGGCGCGTCGTCCTCCGGCGGCAGCAGCAGTAGCGGCGCGGGCGGCCTCGCCGAGACCGGTTCCGGCGACCACGGCGCCCTCAAGGCGCTCGGCCTGGTGGCGGGCACGGCGATCCTGCTGGGCGCGGCGGTGTTCACCTTCCTGCCCCGGCGGAACCCCCGCTGACCTGCCGTTCCGTGGTTCCTCAAACCTTGCTCAGATCCGCCGCGCGAGTTTGCTCCCAAGATCGGAGGTGCCATAGCGTCCCCTGCGTTCGCGCAAGCAAGTGTGCGACGGCATTGCATGCTGTGCAACAGGGCAGTTGAAGAGTTTACAACTTGGCTTGTTGCGCGGCAGGGGAAAGAGGAAGCAAATGACCTGGGGGAAGAAGGCGGCGGGCGTCGCGCTCGCCGCCGTTCTCATGGCGACGGGAACCGGCCTGGCCGCCGCGGGCACCGCGGAGGCGGCCGGCGCCACGTACAAGTGCAAGGCCGAGGTGCACCTCGACCTCGGGCGCCCGAAGGCCACGTCCAGCTGCAAGAAGTCGTCCTCGGGCAAGAAGGTGCGCCTGCACCGGGTCAAGCTCGTCTGCGACGTGGTCCGTGGCACGGGCACCGGCGCGGAGCACACCATCCCGTGGTACCTGTGGGGCCCCTGGAAGAAGCCCGGGGAGAAGTCGACCGTGATGTGCGGGTTCCGCAGCTTCACCCGCTCGTGGTCGGTGGAGACGAAGGCCTGACGGCCGACGCGCACGACAACGGCGAGGGCCGCCGCACCTCAGGTGCGGCGGCCCTCGCCGTATGCGGGGCGGTGCGTCAGTGCACGTCGCCCATCAGCGTCTTGACCTTGCGGCGGTACATCCACACCGCGAATCCGGCGAGGGCCGCGAGGGCCGCCTCCCCGAAGACGGCGCCCTTGCTACCCAGGTCGACCCCGGCGATGGCCGGGTTGGACAGCAGGCTGGTGATCGAGTCGCCCGCGGTGACCGCGAGGAACCACACGCCCATCATCTGGCTGGCGTACTTGGCCGGGGCCATCTTCGTCGTGACCGACAGACCGACCGGCGACAGGCACAGCTCACCCACGGTCTGGATGAAGTAGATGCCCACCAGCCACATCGGGCTGACCGCGGTGCCGTTCGCCGCCATGCCGAGCGGGACCAGGAAGAAGAAGAACGAGACGCCGATCAGGACCAGGCCCATCGAGAACTTCACGATGGTGCTGGGCTCCTTGCCCTGGCGGTTCAGCCACACCCAGACGAAGGCGAAGACCGGGGCCAGCGCCATGATGAACAGCGGGTTCAGCGACTGGTACCAGGAGGTCGGGAAGTCGAAGCCGAGCATCGTGTGGGCGGCCTTGCCCTCACCGAACGCCTGGACGGTGGACGCGCCCTGGTCGTAGATCATCCAGAACACGGCGGCCGCGACGAAGAACCAGATGTAGCCGGTCATCTTCGACTGCTCGGTGACCGAGAGGTCCTTGTCCCGCTTGATGCGCAGCAGCACGCCCGCCGGGACGACCAGACCGATGATCGTCAGCGGGATCATCGCCCAGTTCAGGGTGAAGTGGCCGGTGAAGCCGACGACACCGTAGAAGACGGCGGCGATGGCCACCCAGGTCAGGCCCTTGCGCAGGAAGGCCGTGCGTTCCTGGGCCGCCAGCGGCTTGGGGACGACGTCGCTCTTCGGGCTCAGGTTGCGGGTGCCGAGCAGGAACGCGGCCAGACCGATCGCCATGCCGACCGCGGCCATGCCGAAGCCGAGGTGCCAGTTGACCTCCTGGCCGACGGTGCCGATGGCCAGCGGGGCGAAGAAGGCACCGGCGTTGATGCCCATGTAGAAGATCGTGAAGCCGCCGTCACGGCGCGGGTCGTCCGGGCCGTTGTACAGGTGGCCCACCATCGTGGAGATGTTGGCCTTGAGCAGACCGGAACCGGCCGCGACCAGTGCCAGACCCGCGAAGAAGGGGGCCTGACCGCCGGGCAGCGCCAGCACGACGTGGCCGGACATGATCGTGACGGCCGCGATGGCCACCGTCTTGCGGGGGCCCCAGACGCGGTCGCCGAGCCAGCCGCCGGGCATGGCGAGGAGGTACACCATCGCCGAGTAGACGGAGACGATCACCGTGGTGGTGGCCACGTCCATGGCCAGGCCGCCGCCCATGCTCCCCTTGCCGGCGCCGGGGCCGCCGGAGAGGAGGTACACGGTGAGCAGGGCCTTCATGCCGTAGTAGGAGAATCGCTCCCACATCTCGGTCATGAAGAGGGTGGCCAGTCCGCGGGGGTGGCCGAAGAAGGTCTTCTCGGAACCGGGGGTGCCCGGGCGGACCGAGTCCTTCGTCAGGCTGGACGCCATGGTCGTTCCTTGCTGGTCGGGACGCGCAGTGGAGCGCAGCGCGCCCGGTGGGGGTGCGGCCGGCACCGGCAGGGTCGGTCGTCCACCCCCACGCCCAGGGGGAGTCCGCTCCGGATCACGGAGCGGCGGACGGCGACCACCGGGATCCACGCCCCGCACGCGTCACTTGCGTCCGGAGCCCGGCCAGAGGTCATTCCTTTCGAGGCTGGTGTCCACCAGCCCGCACACAAAAGAGACCTTCAGCGTCAAATGCCCGCCAAAGGTCCCCGGTGTGCTACAGGCGTTCAGGTCACCATACGGCAGGACAGTGCCGGATATGGAAGGACTTGAGACGCGGATCACAGGTGTCGGGGGAACCGCGGTGACTGTTTCGAAGGTCCTTCCTACGATCGCACCTCTCGGGCAATGGTTCGTACCACGCGCCCGGGAAGGTAAGAACTCCGGAAACCGATCACACCCCAGCACTGTGCGCAGGCGGTCTACCATCACCTCATGACCCGTGTACTGCTCGCCGAGGACGACGCGTCCATCTCGGAGCCGCTGGCCCGCGCCCTGCGCCGGGAAGGTTACGAGGTCGAGGTGCGCGAGGACGGACCCAGCGCGCTCGACGCCGGAATGCAGGGCGGTGTCGATCTCGTCGTGCTGGACCTCGGTCTGCCCGGCATGGACGGCCTGGAGGTCGCCCGCCGGCTGCGCGCCGACGGCCACACCGTGCCGATCCTCATCCTGACCGCGCGGGCCGACGAGGTGGACACCGTCGTCGGTCTGGACGCGGGCGCCGACGACTACGTCACCAAGCCCTTCCGGCTCGCCGAACTGCTCGCCCGGGTACGGGCCCTGCTGCGCCGCGGCGCCGCGGAGCCGCAGCAGCCGCCGGCCACGCACGGCGTGCGGATCGACGTCGAGTCGCACCGCGCGTGGATGGGCGACGAGGAACTCCAGCTCACCGCGAAGGAGTTCGACCTGCTGCGGGTCCTCGTCCGGGACGCCGGTCGGGTCGTGACGCGCGACCAGCTGATGCGCGAGGTCTGGGACACCACGTGGT
Organism: Streptomyces sp. NPDC005728; assembly: GCF_040630895.1. Taxonomy (NCBI): domain Bacteria; kingdom Bacillati; phylum Actinomycetota; class Actinomycetes; order Kitasatosporales; family Streptomycetaceae; genus Streptomyces; species Streptomyces sp. NPDC005728. The sequence continues at coordinate 48,152 of NZ_JBEXYL010000006.1, read as the reverse complement.
GGTCGTCCACCAAGACCCTCGACATGCACATCTCCTGGCTGCGCAAGAAGCTGGGCGACGACGCGGCGAACCCCCGGTACATCGCGACGGTGCGCGGAGTCGGCTTCCGGTTCGAGAAGAGCTGAACCCTCTCCGGGTCCAGCGGTCCCTCCAGGTAACGGAACATGCGCCGACGTCTCATCCAGTCCACCCTCGCCGTGGTCCTCGTGGTCATCGCCGTCTTCGGTGTCTCCCTGGTGATCGTCGAGACGCGGACGATCAGCAACAGTGCCCAGGAACGGGTGGAGTCCGAGGCGGTGCGGCTGGCCAGCATCGTGGACAGCCGCATCCTCGCGGCGGAGAACGTCAACGCCGACGTCCTGCGCAACCCGGTCAGCAAGGACCAGTACGCGGAGATCCGGTTTCCCGACCGGACACCGATCAAGATCGGCACCAAGCCCGAGGGCGAGGTCATCCGCTCCACGCAGCGGGGCGAGGAGGGCGAGACGGTCACCGTCGAGGAGCCCCGCTCCGCGGTGACCCGCGAGGTCGGCCGGACCCTGCTGATCATCGGCCTGGTGGCCCTGCTGGCGGTGGTCGCCGCCGTGCTGCTCGCCGTACGGCAGGCCAACCGGCTCGCCTCCCCGCTGACCGACCTCGCCGAGACCGCCGAACGCCTCGGTTCGGGCGATCCGCGCCCGCGGCACAAGCGCTACGGCGTCCCCGAGCTGGACCGGGTCGCCGACGTGCTGGACTCCTCGGCGGAGCGCATCGGCCGGATGCTGACCGCGGAACGCCGCCTCGCCGCCGACGCCTCCCACCAGCTCCGTACGCCTCTGACCGCCCTGTCCATGCGTCTTGAGGAGATCACCCTCACCGACGACCCGGACACGGTGAAGGAGGAGGCGAACGTAGCTCTCACCCAGGTGGAGCGACTCACGGACGTGGTGCAGCGGCTGCTGACCAACTCCCGCGACCCGCGTACCGGCTCCGCCGTCGCCTTCGACCTCGACGAGGTCATCCAACAGCAGCTCGCCGAGTGGCGGCCCGCCTACCGCAGCGTCGGCCGGGCCATCGTCAGCTCCGGCAAACGGCATCTCCAGGCCGTCGGCACGCCCGGCGCCGTCGCACAGGTGCTGGCCGCCCTGATCGAGAACTCACTGATGCACGGCGGCGGCACGGTCGCCCTGCGCACCCGCGTCACCGGCAACCAGGCCGTGGTCGAGGTCACCGACGAGGGGCCGGGCGTCCCGGCCGACCTGGGCGCCCGGATCTTCGAGCGCACGATCAGCGGGCGCAACTCGACGGGGATCGGACTGGCCGTCGCCCGGGACCTCGCGGAGGCCGACGGCGGCCGGCTGGAACTGCTCCAGTCCCTGCCACCGGTCTTCGGTCTGTTCCTGTCCCGCACGCCCCCGGCCCGCAAGCCGGACGAGAGCCTGCCGACCGTCCGCTGACCGTCCGCCGGCAGGCTCCTACGGGACGCGTTGCTTCGGCGCGGGCTTCTTCGACTCCTGCTCCAGGATCGATTCCGCACCGGCCACGGCCTCCCCGGCCGGGAGGGCCTGGAACACCCAGGTGCGGTACGACCAGAAGCGGAACAGGGTGGCGACGCCGATGCCGAGGAACTTGAAGACGTTGCTCTGCAGCGGGCTGTCCCAGCCGAAGCCGTAGGTCGCCAGGTACAGCACGCCGTTCTCGATGACCAGGCCGATCGCGCTGAACGCCAGGAACAGCGTGAGTTCCCTGGTCCGGCCGCTCTTGTCACGGTCCCGGTACGTCCAGTAACGGAAACCGACGTAGTTGAAGGCGATCGCGACGACGGTCGCGATGATGCTGGCGCGCACCACCGGCAGGTCCGAGACGTGTCGGACCAGGTTGAACACACCGAGATTAACAAGGACGCCGGCGCCGCCCACGGCACCGAACTTGGCCACCTCGCGTACGAGCCGTTTCAGCCCCGAGGAACCATGTTCCATGGCTGTGCAGCTCCCGTCCGTAGGTTTCGTCAACCCAGCCATGCTATCCATGCGGCCCGTCCGACGCTTGCGGACCGGGCCACAGCTTGGGAACGGGTCGGAAAGAGGCGGGAAAGCCCCGGGTAAGAGAGGGTGGAGAGGTGGGCAATCCGGCCGGCCCGGCGTGGCCGATACGCTAGGGGGGTGACGTTCCCGGTAGTCGGCATGGTCGGCGGGGGGCAGCTCGCGCGTATGACGCACGAAGCGGGCATCCCGTTGGGCATCAGGTTCAAGCTTCTCAGTGACACCCCTCAGGATTCCGCTGCGCAGGTCGTGAGCGATGTCGTCATCGGCGACTATCGCGACCTGGACACGCTGCGTGAGTTCGCGCGCGGTTGCGATGTGATCACCTTCGATCACGAACATGTACCCACCGAGCACCTCAGAGCCCTGGAGGCGGACGGCATCCCCGTGCGTCCGGGGCCCGACGCGCTGGTGCACGCCCAGGACAAGGGCGTGATGCGCGCGAAGCTCGACGCGATCGGCGTGCCGTGCCCGCGGCACCGGATCGTGACCGACCCGGAGGACGTGGTCCGGTTCGCGGCCGAGGGGGACGGCTTCCCGGTCGTCCTCAAGACCGTCCGCGGCGGCTACGACGGCAAGGGCGTGTGGGTCGTGGAAACGGCCGAGGAGGCCTCCGACCCCTTCCGGGCCGAGGTCCCCGTCCTCGCCGAGGAGAAGGTCGACTACGTCCGCGAGCTGGCCGCCAACGTCGTACGCTCCCCGCACGGCCAGGCCGTCGCCTACCCGGTGGTCGAGTCGCAGCAGGTCGGCGGCGTCTGTGACACCGTGATCGCGCCCGCCCCCGGCCTGGACGAGGAGCTGGCCCTCCAGGCCGAGGAGATGGCGCTGCGCATCGCCAAGGAACTCGGCGTCGTCGGCCACCTCGCCGTCGAGCTGTTCCAGACCCGCGACGGCCGCATACTCGTCAACGAACTGGCGATGCGTCCGCACAACTCGGGCCACTGGACCCAGGACGGTGCGATCACCTCCCAGTTCGCCAACCACGTGCGTGCCGTGCTCGACCTCCCGCTGGGCGACCCGCGCCCGCGCGCCAGGTGGACGGTGATGGCCAACGTCCTCGGCGGCGACTACCCGGACATGTACTCCGCGTACTTGCACTGCATGGCCCGCGACCCCAAGCTCAAGATCCACATGTATGGCAAGGACGTGAAACCCGGCCGCAAGGTCGGACACGTCAACACCTACGGCGACGACCTGGACGACGTACTGGAACGCGCCCGTCACGCAGCCGGCTACCTGAGAGGCACGATCAGCGAATGAGCCCCGTTGTAGGCATCGTCATGGGGTCGGACTCCGACTGGCCCGTCATGGAGGCCGCCGCCAAGGCCCTGGACGAGTTCGAGATCGCGTACGAGGTCGACGTCGTCTCCGCGCACCGCATGCCGCGCGAGATGATCACGTACGGCGAGCAGGCCGCCGACCGCGGTCTGAAGGTCGTCATCGCCGGCGCGGGCGGCGCCGCCCACCTGCCGGGCATGCTCGCGTCCGTGACCCCGCTGCCGGTCATCGGCGTCCCGGTCCCGCTGAAGTACCTGGACGGCATGGACTCCCTGCTGTCGATCGTGCAGATGCCGGCCGGCGTCCCGGTCGCCACCGTCTCCGTGGCCGGTGCCCGCAACGCCGGTCTGCTCGCGGCCCGCATCCTCGCCGCGCACGACGAGGAGCTGCTGCAGAAGATGCGCGACTTCCAGCAGGACCTGAACGACCAGGCCACCGAGAAGGGCAAGCGGCTGCGCTCCAAGGTCGAGGGCGCCGGCGGCTTCGGCTTCGGGAAGTGAGGCCCGTGACCTCGCTGGACGACGCCCGCGCACTGCTGCGCGAGTTCCCCGTGGTCGACGGGCACAACGACCTGCCGTACGCCCTGCGCAAGCAGGTCCGGTACGACCTCGACGCCCTCGACCTCGCCGCCCCCCAGAACGGGAACCTGCACACCGACCTGCCCCGCCTGCGCGAGGGCGGGGTCGGCGCCCAGTACTGGTCGGTCTACGTCCCCTCCGACCTGGCGGAACCGGTCCCGGCGACGCTGGAGCAGATCGACGGCGTACGGCAGATGCTGGCCCGCTACCCCGCAGAGCTGGCGCCCGCCCGGACGGCGGCCGACATGGAGGCGGCCCGCGCGGACGGCCGTATCGCCTCCCTCATGGGTGCCGAGGGCGGCCACTCCATCGCGAACTCCCTGGGCACGCTCCGGGGCCTGTACGCGCTCGGTGTGCGCTACATGACGCTCACCCACAACGACAACGTGGCCTGGGCGGACTCCGCGACCGACGAGCCGAACGTCGGCGGCCTGTCCGCCTTCGGCCGCGAGGTCGTCGGCGAGATGAACCGGCTCGGCATGCTCGTGGACCTCTCCCACGTGGCGGCGACGACCATGCGGGACGCGCTGGACGCCTCGTCCGCGCCGGTGATCTTCTCGCACTCCTCCGCCCGGGCCGTCTGCGACCACCCGCGCAACATCCCGGACGACGTCCTGGAGCGGCTGCCCGCCAACGGCGGCGTGGCGATGGTGACGTTCGTGCCCAAGTTCGTGCTCCGGGCGGCGGTCGACTGGACGCTCGCCGCCGACGAGAACATGCGTGCGCACGGCCTCCACCACCTCGACACCACCCCCGAGGCGATGAAGATCCACCAGGCCTTCGAGGAGCGGAACCCGCGCCCGGTCGCCACGGTGTCCACGGTCGCGGACCATCTCGACCACATGCGCGAGGCGGCGGGCATCGACCACCTCGGCATCGGCGGCGACTACGACGGCACCGCGTTCACCCCGGACGGCCTGGGCGACGTCTCCGGCTACCCGAACCTGATCGCCGAGCTGCTCGACCGCGGCTGGACCCGGGCCGACCTGGCCAAGCTGACCTGGCAGAACGCGGTACGGGTGCTGGGTGCGGCGGAGGACGTGGCCCGTGACCTTCAGGCCACGCGCGCCCCGTCCAACGCCACCATCGAGTCGCTCGACGGCTGATCCACGAGGGTGGGGTAGTCGTTGTAGCCGTCCGCCCCGCCCACGTACATCAGGTATCGCTCCCGGACCGGGTTGAGCGGGGCGCCCAGGCGCAGCCGCGTGAGCAGGTCCGGGTTGGCGAGGAAGGGCCGGCCGAGGGCGACCAGGTCGGCTCCGGCGGCCAGCATGCGCGCGCTCTCCCGGGTGACGGTCTCGGTGGTGAGGTCGGTCAGGTCCGGGTTGCCGATCAGGGTGCCGGGCCAGTCCGCGCGGATCCGCCGGTACCAGCCGGCCTCCGGGGCGGAGCGCACCAGGTGCAGGTAGGCGAGGTCCAGCCCCTTCAGGCGGGCCACGAGGGCGGCGTAGAGGCCATCGGTGTCGTCCTCCAGGACGCCGTTGACGGTGGAGCCGGGAGAGATCCGTATGCCCACCCGCTCGGCACCGATCGCGTCGGCCACCGCCTCGGTCACCTCCGCCGCGAACCGCACCCGCCGTTCGACGGAGCCGCCGTAGGCGTCCGTGCGGCGGTTGGTGTTGGCCGCGAGGAACTGGTGCAGCAGCATCCCGTTGGCCGAGTGCACCTCCACGCCCTCGAAGCCCGCGTCGACGGCCCGGCGGGCCGCAGCGGCGAATTCGGCGATCGTGGCGCGGATGTCGTCCTCCGTCATCTCGCGCGGGACCGCGGCCGGCCGGTGGCCGTCGGGAGTGAAGATCGTCTCCGGTAGCGGGACCGGCGAGGGCGCCACGGGGGTCAGGCCCGTGGTCGCCGGATGGCTCACCCTGCCGCCGTGCTGCAGCTGCAGGAACATGCGCCCGCCGGCCGCCCCTACGGCCTCGGTCACCTGCCGCCATCCCGCCGTGTGCCGGTCGCTGTGGATCGCGGTGATGTCCGGGTACGTCTGCCCGACCGGGTTCGGCGTCGAGCCCTCGGCGATGATCAGGCCGGCCGAGGCGCGCTGGGCGTAGTGGGTGGCCATGAGGGGGGTGGGGGTGCCGTCGGCCTCGGCGCGGTTGCGGGTGAGGGGGGCCATGACCAGGTGGTTCGGGAGAGCGAGGCGGCCGAGCCGGGCCGGGGTCAGGAAGTCGGGTGTCCGTGTCATGACACGTAAGCTAGAACTTGACACGGGTGTCAGATTCAAGTCCCGAAGGTCCCGGAGGCGGAGATGCGGATCGGTGAACTGGCCCGGCGCACGGGCGTGAGCGAGCGGTCGCTGCGCTACTACGAGACCCAGGGGCTGCTCCGGGCCGAGCGGACGCCCGGCGGGCACCGGGACTATCCGGAGGCCGCCGTGGACCGGGTCATCCGGATCCAGGAGCTGTACGCGGCCGGGCTGCACAGCGAGAAGATCCGGCAGCTGCTGCCCTGCATGCGCGACCAGGACGGCGGACCCTCCGCCACCGCCACCCCGCGGCTGGTCGCCGAGCTCGCCGCCGAACGCGACCGCATCGACCGCATGATCGCCGACCTGGTGCGCTCCCGGGAGACGCTGGACGAGGTGATCCGGGCGGCCGGGGAGGCCGGCGGAACCGTACCCCCGAACGCCCCACTCATCAGGAAGGACCCCCACGCCCCGTGCGACCGTGGCGGTACGCCAGCCACATCACGACGTAGCTCACGACCGACGTAGCTCACGACGACGTACGGAGCCCGATATGGCCGACCTCCAGGACAACTCGCCCACCACGACAGAGGTCGGCCAGGAGGACGGTCTGCCGGACGACCCGTTCCCGCAGGAGCCCTGTGCCCCCGACGAGGAGACGCTGCGGCGGGCGCACTCCCTGCTCGCCGGCCATCCCGTCGCCGACGGCTACAGCGGGCTGCCGTGGGCCCTGCGCCATCTGCCCTGGTACGACCTGCAGCTGGGCGAGACGGCCGTCGACACTGACATGCCGCGGATGCGCGAGGGCCGTGTGGGCGCCCTGTTCTGGTCGCTGCACCTGCCCGAGGGGCTCGTCGGCGACCGCGCGGTGGGCGCCACCCTGGAACAGCTGGACTTCGTCCACTCGGTGATCGGCTCCCACCCGGACGGACTGCGCCTGGTGCGCACCGCCGGACAGGTCATCGATGCCCGCCACCATGGCCGGGTCGCCGTCGTCCTGGGTCCGGCCGGGGCGCCCGCGCTCGACGACTCCCTGGGCATCCTGCGCATCCTGCACGCCCTCGGCCTGCGCCTCCTCACCCTGGCGGGCACCGCCTGGGCGAGCGAGGCGGGGCTGACCCGGTTCGGCGAGGAGGTCGTCCGCGAGATGAACCGCCTCGGCGTCCTGGTCGACCTGTCCGGCGCCTCCGAGGCCACCGTCAGCCGGGCCGCCGCGCTCTCCAAGACCCCGGTGCTGTGCACCCGCTCCGGCGCCCGCGCGCTGCGCCCGCACCCGGCCAACCTGCCCGACGACCTGCTCGCCGAGCTGGGCGCGGCGGGCGGCCTGTGCATGGTGCCGCTGACCGCCGAGCAGACCGGCGCGACCGTCCGGGACGTCGCCGACCACCTCGACCACGTCCGCGTGGTCGCCGGCCCCGACTGCGTCGGCCTGTCCGGCACCTACGACTCCGGCGCCGCCCACCCCCGCGATCTCGCCGACGCCTCCCGCTACCCCCACCTGATCGCCGAACTGTTCCGCCGTGGCTGGTCCGAGTGCGAGCTGTCCCTGCTGACCTGGGGAAACGTCCAGCGAGTCCTGCGCAGCGCAGACTTCACGGCCCGCGCCGCACAGCACCGCCGAGAACCGTCGAACGCACGGATCGCGGAGCTGGACGGCTAGGGCCCCTCAGTCGGCGCAGAGGCAGAACGGGTGGCCGGCCGGGTCGGCGTAGACCCGGAAGCTGCTGCCGCCCTGCTCGGCCAGCGGCTTCGCGCCCAGCGCCAGCACCCCCTTCTCGGCCGTGTCCAGGTCCTCCACCACCAGATCCAGATGGAGCTGCTGCGAGGCATCGGGCGCGGGCCACTTCGGCGGGACGAATCCGGGCGCCCGCTGGAAGGCGAGCGCCTGCCCGCCGGGCACCTTCACGTCGACCCAGTCCCCTTCGCCCTCGACGGCCCCGCCGAGCACCTCGGCGTAGAACCCGGCGAGCGCGCGCGGGTCCGGGCAGTCCAGCACGACGACACCCAGCTTGGCGAGAGCCATGACTTCCTCCTCGAAGTTCCTGCGAAATCCGAGTTACCTTTAAAGGCAAGCATGCGGTAACCGTTACTGCATGCTCCCCCGCCGGAGGTAACGCCGCAACCGGAATCGGGAGGTAACTTGCAGGCATGAGTGAGAGATCGCCCGCACCGGGAGGCCTCGCCCTGGTCGAGTCCCTGGTGAACACGCTGGACATCGAGTCGGGCGCGGACGCGCTGGACACGGCGGACGGCCGGGCGCCCTTCGGACTCACCGAGGGCGAGCTGCCGCACGCCCGCACACTGCGCGAATCACTGCGGGCCGCGCTGCTCGCCCACGCCGGCCATCCCCCGCACCGCGAGGTGACCCCGCTCGGCGAACTGCTGGCCCACGCCCCGCTGTACGTCGCCGTCGACACCCGTGACGGCTCCGCGACGCTCGCCCCGGCCGACACCGGCCCCCTGCTCTCCCGCGTCGCCACCGCCGTCGCCGAGGCGCTGGTCGCGGACACCTGGACGCGCCTCAAGGCCTGCGCGGCCGAGACCTGCCACTGGGCGTACTACGACCGCAGCCCCGCCGGACGGGGCCGCTGGTGCTCGATGCAGGTGTGCGGGGCGCGCGCGAAGATGCGCCGGTACCGGGCGAAGGAGCCGTGAACCACAGGGAGTTCATCGGCCACGTATGTGCCCCGTGGTGCAGAATGCGGGAAGACGCCGGTTCGGCCGACTGAGCCTCGGCCGAACCGGCGTCGTCCTGAACGCCTCCAGGAGTTTTGAAGCCTCCAGGAGTCCTGAACGCCTCTAGGCGGTCGGGCGGCCCATCGCCCGGTACGTCCATCCGGCCCGCCGCCACAGCTCCGGGTCCAGGGCGTTGCGCCCGTCCAGGATCAGCCGGGCCGCCGCGACCTCGCCCAGCGCCGCCGGGTCCAGCTCGCGGAACTCCCGCCACTCGGTCAGGTGCAGCACGACATCGGCCGCGCGGACCGCCGCGAGGGCCGAGTCGGCATAGCCCAGGGTGGGGAAGACCTTGCGGGCGTTCTCCATGCCCTTCGGGTCGTACACGGTCACCTGGCCGCCCTGGAGGTGGATCTGGCCCGCCACGTTCAGCGCGGGCGAGTCCCGGACGTCGTCCGAGTCGGGCTTGAAGGTGGCACCGAGCACCGCGACCCGCTTGCCCAGGAAGGGACCGCCGCCCAGCGCCTGCCGCGCCAGCTCCACCATCTGCCCACGCTGCCGCATGTTGATCGAGTCGATCTCGCGCAGGAACGTCAGCGCCTGGTCGGCACCCAGCTCACCCGCACGCGCCATGAACGCCCGGATGTCCTTCGGCAGACAGCCGCCGCCGAAGCCGATCCCGGCACGCAGGAACTTCTTCCCGATCCGGTCGTCGTGGCCGATGGCCTCCGCCAGCTTCGCCACGTCACCGCCCGCGGCCTCGCAGACCTCCGCCATCGCGTTGATGAAGGAGATCTTGGTCGCGAGGAAGGAGTTCGCCGAGGTCTTCACCAGCTCGGCGGTCGGGAAGTCGGTGACCACGAACGGCGTGCCCTCGCCCACCGGCGTCGCGTAGACCTCGCGCAGCAGCTTCTCCGCGCGCTCGCTGCGCACGCCGACCACGATCCGGTCCGGGTGCAGGGTGTCCTGCACGGCGAAGCCCTCACGCAGGAACTCCGGGTTCCAGGCCAGCTCGGCGTCCGCACCGGCCGGCGCGTGCTCGGCCAGATAGGCGGCCAGCCGCTCGGCCGAGCCCACCGGCACGGTCGACTTGCCGACCACCAGGGCGGGCCCGTGCAGATGCGGGGCGAGAGAGGCGAGGGCGGCGTCGACGTACGACATGTCCGCCGCGTACTCCCCGTGCCGCTGCGGGGTGTTCACGCACACGAAGTGGACGTCACCGAAGGCCCCGACCTCCGCCCAGTCCCGGGTGAACCGCAGCCGGCCCGAGGACCCCTCGAAGCCCGCGACATGCCTGCGCAGCAGCTCCTCGAGCCCCGGCTCGTACATCGGGGTCTCGCCCCGCTCCAGCATCGCGATCTTCTCGGGCACGACATCGAGCCCCAGCACCTCGAAGCCGAGTTCGGCCATGGCCGCGGCGTGCGTGGCGCCGAGGTAGCCGGTGCCGATCACGGTGATCTTCAGGCTCATGGATGTGCTCCAGATCGGGTACGTCGGTGATGCGGAGCCGAGCATAGTCGGGCTGTCCACCGGGCAATTTCCCCGCTGTCGCGTACCTCACGTAGGCGTCCTGCGGGCCGCCCTCTAAAATTTGAGTTACTTAACGGTAATTAGCGTCAGTATCACTGTGTCTTTGGAGCGTGAGAGACCGTGGCCGGAACGGCTGACTTCGACCTGTACCGCCCGTCCGAGGAGCACGACATGCTCCGCGACGCCGTCCGCTCGCTGGTCGAGGCGAAGATCGCGCCCTACGCCGCCGCGGTGGACGAGGAGGCCCGCTTCCCGCAGGAGGCGCACGACGCCCTGGTCGCGGGCGACCTGCACGCCGTCCACGTGCCCGAGGAGTACGGCGGCGCCGGCGCCGACGCCCTCGCGACGGTCATCGTGATCGAGGAGGTGGCCCGCGCCTGCGTCTCCTCCTCCCTGATCCCCGCGGTGAACAAGCTGGGCTCGCTCCCGGTGATCCTCTCCGGCTCCGAGGACCTGAAGAAGAAGTACCTCGCCCCGCTCGCCAAGGGCGACGGGATGTTCTCGTACTGCCTCTCCGAGCCGGAGGCGGGCTCGGACGCCGGCGGCATGACGACCAAGGCGGTCCGCGACGGCGACCACTACGTCCTCAACGGCGTGAAGCGCTGGATCACCAACGCGGGCGTCTCCGAGTACTACACGGTCATGGCCGTGACCGACCCGACCAAGCGCACCAAGGGCATCTCGGCCTTCGTCGTCGAGAAGTCGGACGAGGGCGTCTCCTTCGGCGCCCCGGAGAAGAAGCTCGGCATCAAGGGCTCCCCGACCCGCGAGGTCTACTTCGACAACGTCCGCATCCCCGCCGACCGCATCATCGGCGAGGAGGGCACCGGCTTCGCCACCGCCATGAAGACCCTGGACCACACCCGCATCACCATCGCGGCCCAGGCACTCGGCGTCGCCCAGGGCGCCCTCGACTACGCCAAGGGCTACGTCCAGGAGCGCAAGCAGTTCGGCAAGCCGATCGCCGACTTCCAGGGCATCCAGTTCATGCTCGCCGACATGGCCATGAAGATCGCCGCCGCCCGCGCCCTGACCTACCAGGCCGCGGCCGCCTCCGAGCGCGGCGACAAGGACCTCACCTTCCAGGGCGCCGCCGCCAAGTGCTTCGCCTCGGACGTCGCCATGGAGGTCACCACCGACGCCGTCCAGCTCCTCGGCGGCTACGGCTACACCCGCGACTACCCGGTGGAGCGCATGATGCGCGACGCCAAGATCACCCAGATCTATGAAGGCACGAACCAGGTCCAGCGGATCGTGATGGCCCGCAACCTGCCGTAAGGCACACCCTCCGCTCTTCCCGGCAGCCCCCGTCCGCCCCGGACGGGGGCTGCCGGCGTATCCGGCCGGGGCGCCCGGCGGCGTAGCGTGGGCAGTGGGTATTTCCGGCCCGGTCTCGTGCACGGAAGGCACCGTCACCATGCACACGAGCGAATCCCTCGACGGCCGGCGCGCACTGGTCACGGGCGGCACCAAGGGCACCGGAGCCGCCGTCGCCGAACGCCTCCGCCGAGACGGGGCGACCGTCCTCGTCACCGCTCGCGGCCGCCCCGACGAAGTCGAGGAGAAGATGTTCGTCGCCGCGGACCTCTCCACCCTCGGGGGTGCCGCCGAGGTCGTCTCCGAGGTGAACGCCCGCCTGGGCGGTGTCGACATCCTCGTCCACACCCTGGGCGGATCGGAGGCCCCGGCCGGCGGCTTCGCGGCCCTCGGCGAGGACGACTGGGCCCGCGAGCTGACCGTCAACCTGCTGGCCGCCGTACGCCTGGACCGCGGCCTGCTGCCCGGCATGATCGAGACCGGCCGCGGGGTGATCGTGCACGTCACGTCCATCCAGCGTCGTATGCCGCTGTGGAACGGCACCCTCGCCTACGCCGCAGCGAAGGCCGCGCTGACCACGTACAGCAAGGGCCTGGCGAACGAGGTCGCCCCGCACGGCGTCCGGGTCACCGCGGTCTCTCCCGGCTTCATCCGGACCAGCGCGGCCGATCAGCTGGTGGACCGCATCGCCGAGGAGGCGGGCGTCAGCCGGGAGGCGGCGCTGGACCGGCTCATGGACTCCCTCGGCGGAATCCCGCTCGGCCGTCCCGACCGTCCGGAGGAGGTCGCCGAGCTGATCGCCTTCCTGGTCTCCGACCGGGCGTCGTCCATCCTCGGAGCCGAGTACGTCATCGACGGCGGCACGACCCCCACCGTCTGAGGGAGGCCGTAGGCCGAATGGGCACAAGTACGGGCAACTGCCGGATGGCAGAGCTGGGCACCCGGGCGTAGGACGGAAGCACACGGGGCCCGCCCCGGCGCCCCCTGCTCCGAGGAGGAGCCATGACCCAGCCCGGAACCATGACCCCGATGACCCAGCAGATGCAGGACTGCGTCGAGGCCTGCATGAAGTGCCACAGCATCTGCGAGGAGACCATGAGCTCCTGCATGCAGATGGGCGGCCAGGTCCAGATGCAGATCATGCGCGCGCTCATGGACTGCTCCGAGATGACCCGCATGTGCGCCGACATGATGATGCGTCGCTCGCCGATGTCGGCCGAGATGTGCGCGATGTGCGCGAAGGCCTGCGACATGTGCGCCGAGGCGTGTATGTCCATGCCCGACGACCAGCAGATGATGCGCTGCGCGGAGGCGTGTCGCCGCTCCGCGGAGATGTGTCGCACGATGGCGGGCGCCCGCACGTGACGTGAGGGCCGGCGGTTTCGAGGGCACCCCCGTGGGTGCCCTCGATCCTTGGTGCGGCAGGCTGGGGCCATGATCGAGACGGATGCGACGGCGGCCTTCGACGCCGTCGAGCGGGCCATGTGGGCGGGGCGGACCGAGGCGTACGCGCGGAGCTTCGGCCGGCTGTGCGCGCACCCGGTGCCCGCGCTGCTGGACGCGGCCGGGGTCGGCGAGGGGACGCGGGTCCTCGACGTCGGCACCGGCACCGGCACGGCTGCCCTGGCGGCGGGGGAGCGGGGCGCGCTGGTGCGGGCCGTGGACGCGGACGCCGGCATGGTCGCCGAGGCACGGCTGCGCGGGCTGGCCGCAGAGGTGGCCGTCCTGCCCGTACTCCCTTTCCCGGACGGGGAGTTCGACGCCGTGGTCGGGAACTTCGTGCTCAACCATGTGGGTCGGCCGCGCGCCGCGCTCGCCGAACTGCGGCGGGTGCTGCGGCCCGGCGGGCGGGTCGCCCTGACCCTGTGGGGCGCCCGGCGCGGGGCCGGTCAGGAACTGCTCGGGCAGGCGTGCGCGGCGGGCGGCGCGGTGCCTCCGTCGTATCTGCCGCGGCTGGACCCGGACGAGGACTTCACCCGCACTCCGGAGGGTCTGGCGGCGCTGCTCGCGGAGGCCGGCTTCGGGGGCGCCGAAGCCGGTGAGCTGGCCTGGGAGCACCGGGTCGCGGTCGAGGAGTGGTGGGGCGGGGCGGCCGGCGGGGTGGCCACCGTCGGGCTGGTCGTGACCTCGCAGGACGCGGAGACCGTCGTACGGATCAGGCGGGAGTACGAGCGGCTGAGTGCGCCGTACACGGACGGGGAAGGGCTGCTCGCCCTTCCCCATGTCGCGCTCCTGGCCTCCGGGACCGCCTAGTTGCCGGAGACGGTGACCTTCTCGTCGTTCTTCAGCTCGTTCACCAGCGTCTTCACCTTCGCCTTGTCCCAGACGAGGTTGCCGCCCGACGAGCCGGAGACCGGCATGTTCATCGAGGTGCCGTCACCGCCGCTGACGCCCTTCATCGCCCAGAACATGGACGCCAGGTCCCACAGGCTCATGTCCTTGTCGACGGTCAGCGAGTCCAGGCCCGCGCCCATGGTCGGGTAGAACTTGAACGGGTTGAGAACCGTCGACGGGGTGGCCACCTGGTGGGCCAGGGCCGACAGGAACTTCTGCTGGTTCTTCGTGCGCTGCAGGTCGGAGGCGGCGAAGGCGTGCCGGGTGCGGACGAAGGCCAGGGCCTGCTCGCCGTTCAGGGTCTGCTTCCCGGCCTTGAAGTCGGCGCCCGAGTACTTGTCCTTGAAGCCCTTGTCGATGTCGATCTCGACGCCGCCGACCGCGTCCACGATGTTCGCGAACCCGGCGAAGCCGATCTCCACGTAGTGGTCTATGTGCAGTCCGGTGTTGGCCTCGATGGTGCGGACCAGCAGGGTCGGGCCGTCCTCGGCGTAGGCCGCGTTCAGCTTCGTGTGGCGACCCTGGGCCGGGTAGACCTTCCCGGACGTCGACCCCTTGTACGACGGGACCACCACGTCCGAGTCACGCGGCAGCGAGATCAGCGTGTCGCCGTTGTCGCCGACGTGCAGGATCATCATCGAGTCGGTGCGCTGGCCCTCGGCGGAGCCGGTGTGCAGCTTCTTCTTGTCATCGGCCGACATGCCCTTGCGGCTGTCGGAGCCGACGATCAGGTAGTTCGTGCCCGCGCCGGTCTCGGGCCGGTCGATGACCGTGGAGAGGTCGACGTCCCGGTGCAGCTTGGAGTCGGCCCAGAAGTAGGTCGCCACCGACGTGACGATGAGCACACTCGCCAGCGTGATCGCGGTCCACTTGATCCGCCGCCGCCAGTTCGGGGCGGGACGCGGACCCCGGGTGGGCGTCCCGTCGGGGCCGCCGGGCCCGCCCGGACCGCCCGGGGAGCCGTAGACCTGGCCCGTGTTGTAGCCGCTGTCGTAGTCGCCGTAGCCGTCGTCGTATCCCTGGCCGTCGACGTACGACGGCTGCTGCGGGACCCCGCCGCCGTACGGCGGCGCCGACGGGCCGGGAGCGTCGTACGAGCGCTGCCCGGGCGGTGCCGCCGGGCCGCGCCGCACCTGACGCATCGCGCGGGCGCCTTCCGGCTGCGCGCCGCCACTGCCGCGTCCGTAGCGCGGACCGCGGTTGTCGTCGGACCATCCCTGGGGCCAGTCATTCATGCGCCCCAGTGTGCAGGGCACCGCTGTGTGCCTTACAAGGGGTGTCGGAAAATCAGAGCGGCGCTGTTGCGAAGCTGACACAAATTCCGCGAATGCCAGTTCGGCATAAGGTTGAGGCCATGACAGACCAGGCCCCGGACGCGGATCCGGACATCCCGGGCAAGCCGACGTCCGCTTCCCGCACCACGCTCAGCCACATCATGACCCACAACGACACCAACCTGCTGGGGACGGTGCACGGCGGGGTGATCATGAAGCTCGTCGACGACGCGGCGGGCGCGGTGGCCGGACGGCACTCCGGCGGACCGGCCGTCACCGCCTCCATGGACGAGATGGCGTTCCTGGTGCCGATCCGTGTGGGCGATCTGGTCCATGTGAAGGCGCAGGTCAACTGGACCGGCCGGACCTCGATGGAGGTCGGTGTCCGGGTCCTCGCCGAGCGCTGGAACGAGTCCGACCCGGCCACCCAGGTCGGCTCGGCCTACCTGGTCTTCGCGGCCGTGGACGCCGACGGCAAGCCGCGCCGGGTACCCCCGGTGCTGCCCGAGACCGACCGCGACCGCCGCCGCTACCAGGAGGCCCAGATCCGCCGCACCCACCGCCTGGCCCGCCGCCGCGACATCCGCGAGCTGCGCGAGAAGCGGGCGGCGGAGGGCTTCGAGGACTGAGGCCCCGGGCTTCGAAACCCCCGGGCACCCGTGGGGCGCCGTGCTAGCCGGCCCCCTCCGTGCCCGAGCAGACCACCTCGTTGCCGCGCAGCACGCTCTGCTCCGGCTTGCCCGGGTCCTCGACCTTCACCTGGTGCACCGCCTTGAAGCCGGCCCCGGCGGTCACCTTCAGCATCGGGCCCATGCCCGGTACCGCGCGCAGTTCGCTGCCGGGCAGGGCCGCGCCCAGCGTGCGGGCGGAGCGGTCCCAGCGGGGGTCGTAGGAGATCACCGTGCGCTTGACGTCGTGGACGGCCGCGGTGGTCGGCTGGCGGGTGGTGGCGAAACCGGCCGCCGCGAGCGCCGCGTCGACCCGCTTGGCGAGCCCGGCCGTGCCGGTGCCGTTCTCCACCTGGACCCGGATCTGCCGCGGGTCGACCTCGACGGGTGTCGGCAGAGGTCCACGGCGCGGGTGGTCCACGGCGAGCGGCTTGTCGTCGCGCAGGGACCGGAAGAGCCGGTCGGACGCCACCGGGTCCCACTTCAGGGTCGAGCCGATGCCCTTGACGGGGAAGTTCATCTGCCCGATGGGCACGGTGGTGAACTCGGAGGACGACGGGGAGAAGTTCCGCATGGCCCGGCCGAGGTCGAGCAGCTCGTCGGTGCCGAAGCCCTCGTCCGCGCGCACCGAGCCGAGCACCGCCCGGGTCACGTCCCGGAACCGCATCGGGTTGAGCAGCACCCCGGAGGAGGTGGCCTGCTCGATCAGCGCGGCCAGGAACCGCTGCTGCCGCTTCATCCGGCCCAGGTCGCTCGCCCCGTCGACGTGCCGGGCGCGCACGTACTGCAGCGCCTGCCCGCCGTGGAGGGTGTGGGTGCCGGGTGCGAGGTCGAGACCGGTGTACGCGTCCTTCAGCGGCGTCGCCGTACAGATCCGGACCCCGCCGACGACGTCCACGGTCTTCATGAAGCTGGTGAAGTCGACCTCGAGGTAGTGGTCGATCTTCACGTGGGTCATGTTCTCGACCGTGCCGATGGTCAGCTGCGGGCCGCCCTCGGCGTAGGCCGCGTTCAGCTTGCCGGCGTGCGGGGCGTGCCGCTGCCCGGTGCCGGGGTCGACGTGCTCGGGCACCTCGGCGTAGGAGTCGCGCGGCAGGCTGACCACGCTCGCCCGCTCCCGGTCCTCCGAGATGTGCACGATCATCATCGTGTCCGTGCAGTGGCAGGGGGCCCCGCCCAGCCGGTACGCGCGCCGCTCCGACTCGCTGATCTTGTCGCGGCCGTCGGTGCCGACCAGCAGGACGTTCATGCCGTGCCCCGCGCGGGGCCGGTTCTTCATGTCCTTGAAGGCGTCCACCCGGGAGATGCCGGCGTCCAGGCTGGTGACGACCGCGTGGCCGATCCCGGCGGAGGCGAGCACCACCACGGACAGCGTGGTGACCGCCCGCATGGCCCACCGCGGCCGCCTGGGGTGCGGGGGCCGCACGGTCCGCTGGGGCTGCCGTGGCACACGGGCGGGCGGCTGCGGTCGGCGCTGCGGCCGGGCGGGCGACCTAGGCGGGCTGGGCAAGGGACACCTCCGGACTGCGGCCGTACGCGGGATGTGTGAGAACCGTAGGCCGATACGATCTCCAGCCCGCGTCCACGCCCCGGCGGCGCGCACCGGTGTCCCCCATTCGCGGTAACGTGAGGCCCCTATGAACGCCAAGCCCGACGTGCAGCTCCCCGCCGTTTCTGTGATCATGCCGGTCCTCAACGAGGAGCGGCATCTGCGCGGGGCCGTCCAAGCGATCCTCGCGCAGGAGTACGCCGGCGAGATGGAGGTCGTGATCGCCCTCGGTCCGTCCACGGACCGCACGGACGAGATCGCCGCCGAGCTGGTCGCCGAAGATCCCCGCGTACACACCGTCGCGAACCCGACCGGCCGCACGCCGGCCGCCCTCAACGCCGCGATCAAGGCCTCCCGGCACCCCGTCGTGGTGCGCGTCGACGGCCACGGCATCCTCTCGCCCAACTACATCGCGACCGCCGTACGGCTCCTGGAGGAGACCGGCGCGCAGAACGTCGGCGGCATCATGCACGCCGAGGGCGAGAACGACTGGGAGCACGCCGTCGCCGCCGCGATGACCTCGAAGATAGGCGTCGGCAACGCGGCCTTCCACACGGGCGGCCAGGCGGCCTCCGCCGAGACGGTCTACCTCGGCGTCTTCCGCCGCGAGGCGCTGGAGCGGCAGGGCGGTTACAACGAGGAGTTCATCCGCGCCCAGGACTGGGAGCTGAACTTCCGCATCCGCGAGGCGGGCGGCCTGATCTGGTTCTCGCCGGAGCTGAAGGTGTCGTACCGGCCGCGGCCGAGCGTGAAGGCGCTCGCCAAGCAGTACAAGGACTACGGCCGCTGGCGCCATGTCGTCGCGCGCTACCACGAGGGCTCCATCAACCTGCGCTACCTCGCCCCGCCGACGGCGGTGTGCGCGATCGCGGCGGGCCTCGTGGTGGGCGCGGCCCTCACTCCGTGGGGCCTGGTGGTACCCGGCGGCTATCTCGCCGCGATCGCGGCGGGTTCCGTCCCGGCGGGCAAGGGACTGCCGCTCAGGGCCCGGCTGCAGATCCCGGTGGCCCTGGCGACCATGCACATGTCGTGGGGTTGGGGCTTCCTGACCAGCCCCCGCTCCCTGGCGAAGCGAGTGATCTCCTCGCGGCGGCCGGCGGTGCTCGAATCCCGCTGATCATGTGAACGAAGAGGGCCCCTCCTTCCCGAGGAGGGGCCCTTTCACGTGCTCACCCCGCTACCACCGGTAGGGCTCGTACACGTTCATGCACGGGGTGGTGTCCGAGCCGTTGATGGCGTCGGAACTGCTCGGCAGGTCGCCGGCCTTCGGGTCGGACTTCTTCGCGTAGGCCGTCCCCTCGCGCCAGTCCCCGCCGACGACGACGGTGACCCCCGACACGTCGGTCGACTGCTTCACCTGGTTCATCGGGATGCCCAGCGCCTTGGCGACGGCCTGCGCGTCACCCTCCAGTTCGGCGCTCGGGTAGCGCACCACCGTCTGGTCCGCGGACAGTCCCGCCGTGGTGTCCGCCCCCGCCCTGGCGTACCCCTTCTGCGCGAGCACCTGGCCGATCGTCCGCGCCCGGTTGCCGACCGGTGCCTGTGTGGCGGACTGCGTGGCGTTCTGCACCAGTACCCCGAGCCGGGCCGCGTCGACCGAAGGAGCCTTGGTCGGCTGGGACTTGCTCGCCGCCTTCTTCGACCCCGACGCCTTGCCGTTCTTGTCGAACGGCACGTCGTCGCGGAGCATCTGCCATATCTGGTCGGCTCCCTCGGTCGGCACGACGTGCTCGCCGTTCTGCGGGTCCTGGTCGTTGGGCATCGTCAACGACGTGATCCGGTTCGACGGCACCGACTTCAGCTCCATGCCCAGGTCGTAGAGCTTCTTGACCGTGCCGATCTCCTCGGAGACCTTCAGGGACTTGGTGGCCGCCTCGGCCAGGTCCATCAGGCGTCCGGTGTCGGTGAACACGTCCTGCTGCTTGAGCGTGCGGATCATCGAGTTCAGGTACATGTGCTGGGCGCGGGCGCGCATCACGTCACTGCCCCAGGCGTGCCGCGTCCGCAGCCACTGCAGGGCCTGCACATGCTTGACCTTGTGCGTCCCGGCCGTCAGCTTCAGGCCGGAGCCGCCGTGCTGGGCGGGTGTCGAGTGGTCCCAGACGTTCTGCCGCACACAGACCTCGACGCCGCCGATGGCGTCCGCCATGTTCACCACGCCCGAGAAGTCGATCGTCATCCAGTGGTCGATGTAGACCCCGGTGAGTTTCTCCCAGGTGTCCAGCGTGCAGGCGGCACCGCCGCGGGCCAGCGAGGTGTTGATGATGTCGTTGGTCGCCGGGTAGACGTGACCCGTCTGGGGGTCCTTGCACCGGGGGATGTCGACCCGGGTGTCCCGGGGGATGCTCACCATGGCGGCGCTCGTGCGGTCCGCGGAGAGGTGGATGAGCATCTGCACGTCGCCGAGCGGCGGGTTGCCCCGGTTGTCCTTGCTGCCGCCGAGTTTCACGTTCTCGTCGGAGTTACGGCTGTCGGAGCCGATCAGCAGGATGTTCAGCGGCGTCTGGCCGGCCGCGTTCGGCCGGGTCTTCTGCGCCTTGGAGTCGCCGTTGCTGCGCAGGCCCTTCTGGATGTTGCCGTTGAGGTGCTCGTAGTACAGGTAGCCGGCGCCCGCCGTGCCGAGTATGACCACGGCCAGTACGGTCGCCGACCAGCGCAGCGCGCGCCGTCGGCGCCCGCGTAGCTCGGTCTTCCGGCCGCCGCCGCGCCGCCCGCCGCCGTGCCGTCCGGACCTCTCGGGCGCGCCCGCTGCCTGCGGCGTCAGCCCCATCGTGTCCTCGACCGCAGGAGGCTCCCCCCGTACACCGCTCTGCGACAATTCCCCATCCTCCCCACCCTGCGCCGGGCAACGGGTCCGTCCCGCGCCGAGTTAGACGCACGACGGACCCGTTGGGTTACCTACGAGGCGCACTGAACCTTGTCCGCCGTGGACTTGTCGACCTCCGGCGCCTTGGTCGGAGCGGTGAGGGGGATGCCCGCGCCCTTGAAGTCCTTGCCCAGGGTGAGCGTCATCGCCGGCACCCCCTGCGAGTTGGTCACGCTCTTGCCCGGCTTCAGCGCGGTTCCGGGCAGCCCCATCAGGGCGGCCAGTTCACGCGCCTGGGACGCCTGGTCGGGCGCGTACTCGAGCGTGGTCCTGCCCAGTTCCGCGGGCGCGTTGCCCGCGTTCTCGGACTTGAGCACGCCCTCCTCGGTCTGCAGCCACTGCAGCGTCTCCTGCGCGCTGCCGGCCTCGGCACCGCCGTTGAGGATCCGCACCCGCACCTCGGAGGGCTCGGACCTGGTGCCCTTCAGGCGGGCGGCCGCCGCGTCCTTGGCCGCCTTCTCCTTCTTCTTCACCTCGGTGAAGGAGACGTCGCTCCTGATGGCGTCGAAGACCGAGGGCGCCTTCGTCTTGTCGACGACGACCGTCGCGTGGACCTTCTCGGTCGGGTTGTCGACCACGGGCACCGTCACGAAGGAGATGTTCTTCGGCGGCACCTTCTTCAGCTCCAGCGCCACGTCCTTGAGCGTGCTCACCGAACCGATGCCCTTGTCGACGGTCAGCGCCTTGGTGGCCGCCTCCGCCAGCTTCACCAGTTTGGTCGGGCTGGTGAGGGTGTCGCTGGAGGACATCTTGCGCATCAGCGAGGCCATGAACTGCTGCTGGACCTTGATGCGGTCCAGGTCGCCCTGGTTGCCCCAGCTGTGCCGGGTGCGGACGAACGCCAGCGCCTGCTCGCCCTCGATCTTGGACGGACCGGCGGGCAGGTCCAGATGCGAGTCCTTGTCCTTCACGGCGTGCTTGAGGCACACGTCGACGCCGCCGACCGCCGTCGTCAGCGTCTTCACCGCGTTGAAGTCGACCATCATGAAGTGGTCGGGCTCGATGCCGGTGACCTCCTTCACCGTCCGCATGGTGCAGCCCGGGTCCCGGCCCTCCTGGCCGAGGCTGGTGTTGAAGCGGACCCCGTCGGTGCCGGGGATGACCTTCTTGGTGTCGTCGGCCTGGGTGGTCTCGCAGTCCGGCACGTTCACGATCAGGTCGCGCGGAATGCTCAGCGCCGTCGCGTTCGTCCGGTCCTTCGCGACGTGCAGCAGGATGTTGGTGTCCGCGTGCCCGACGCTGCCCGAGTCGCCGTAGCCCTCGTTGCCCTTGCCGGTCCGCTTGTCGGTGCCGATGATCAGGATGTTGAAGGCGTCGTCCTTGCTGAAGCCGTCCTTGGCAGCGTCACCGACATCCGTCGTGGTGACGTTGCCCTCCAGGTGCTTCAGGTAGAGGTAGCCGGCCGTGCCGATGGCGACCAGGACGAACGCCGTGCCGCCGGCGGTCCATGCCAGCACCTTCTTGGCCTTCGACTTCTTCTTCACCGGCCGCCGGGCCGCACGCCGCCCCGGCGGCGTCTCGGGCTCCGCAGCACGGCGCCGGCGCTGCGGCGGCACGTTCCCGCCGCCGCGCACCTGCCCCATCTCGCGCGTCTCGCGGTTCTCCCGCGCCGCAGCGTCGCCGCGGCCGCGCGCCGCACCGCCGGGTGCGCGGGGCTTGGCTCTCCGCGGCCCGGGGACCGACGACTGCGGTGCGGAAGGACTCAGTCGCAGTTCGTATTCGCCGGTGTTCGGATTGAGTACCCACTGGTCTGCGGGGTCGATGTTGTCCGCCCGCCCACGGCCTTGCGCGTCCACGGTTGTCCGAATCCTCCGTCGGGGCCACGCGGCGCCTTCCCCCTCAAAGGCGCTCGGGTCTCGGTGAATCGGTGCGCGACCTCAGGACAAGCCTCGCGGCCGGGTGCACCGGATCGCTCACACTATCCGCCCAGTTCAGCGTCAAGCGACGCCGGTGACAAATTCCACCTTCCTACAACTGGGCAATCCCCCTCATTTTCCTGGACAGAAGTTCGTCGCCTTGGTGCGCGCATTACTCGCAGGCGTGCTCGGCGGCGGTGTTCCCGTGAAACGTCGGGGCGGGGGAGGGGCCGTTCTCGCGGTCTCCTTGGGAGCCTTCGCCGGGAATTGCCCGTGATGTGCCGGGAAGTTCCCGTGAGGTGTCCTGGGTCACCGCCACCGACAGGTCGGCCCGCAGCCGCGCGAACAGTTTCTCGGCCTCCGGTTCCACGAGTTGGTCGCGGTTGGCGTCGTAGACGTACGACTCCCGCGGCACCGTCAGGAACTGCACGTGTGCGGCGGGGATGTCACGCAGCCCGCGCACCAACTGGTACAAACCACGCAGACTTGCCAGTTCGGGATCGGTGGTGAGCGAGGAGGTCGCCGCGTCCAGCACCGGGTAGAGCTTCACCGGGTTCAGCAGGACGTCGCTGCTCTGCACCTTGTTGACGAGCGCGCCGAGGAAGAGCTGCTGCCGCTCCATGCGCTCGGTGTCGCTGCCGTCGCCGAGCGACTTGCGGGCCCGTACGTACCCGAGCGCCTGCTCCCCGTCGAGCGTCACCCTGCCCGCCGGGAGCTTCAGTCTGGCCGCCTTGTCGTTGATCGGTTCCCTCAGGCACACCTGCACGCCGTCGACGGCGTCGACCATCTCCTTGAACCCGCTGAAGTCGACCACCATGTGATGGTCGATACGGACGTCCGTGAGCTTCTCGACGGTACGGATCGTGCAGGCCGAACCGCCCACCTGGAAGGCGTGGTTGAACATCGCGAACACCGGCTCGCTGCGGGTGCCGTCCGCCCGCAGGCAGCCGGGGATGTCCACCATCAGGTCCCGCGGCAGCGAGACGGCGGTGGCGCTGCGCCGGTCGGCGGCCAGGTGCAGCAGGATCGTGGTGTCCGACCGCTCGCTGCCCAGGTCGCGACCGTACTGCTGGTTGCCGTCCCCGGCCCGGGTGTCCGACCCGATCAGCAGGATGTTCTGCGCGCCCCGCACCAGCGCGGTGGGCCGCTCCCGCTCGTACCGGGCGAGTTCCGCGGCGGCCGCCTCGTCGGGCGTGATGTTGGCGCTGAGCTTGGCGTACACGGCCCAGCCGGCCCCGGCCGCCGCCACGGCGACCGCACCCACCGCCAGCGCGCCCCGGTGCACCCACCGCCGCCGACGCCGCCGCGCGAGCCCGTCCCCACTGGCCGAGGCCCCGGGCCCGGGGCCGGGGGGCATGCCGCCGGTGTCGGTCACGTGCGGGCCCCCTCATGGCGTACGAGCGTCATGCCTCTGCTCTTACGACGATGGCGGGGACGGGGGGCGAAGGCGCCCTGTACTGCTCCACACGGGGGACGGCGGCCGACCCGAAGGGGGGCGGGGAACCGCGCGATCAGCCCGCGCGCACCCGCACCGCCGTACGGCCGCCCCAGCCCCTCTCAGCGGCGCACCACAGACACCCTCTCGCTCTCCACCCGCTTGGCGAGACCCTCCTCGTCCAACCGGTCGAGATGACGGCACAGCACCACGGACGCCCCGACGGCCAACGGCGCGTACAACCCCGCGCTCAACCCGTCCCACGTGTCGTAGGGCAGAGCGGAGAGCAGCCTCGCCCCCGGCCCCGCCAGGCGCAGCGACACCGCATCCGCCATCGCCCGCTCCACCACCTCGCCCCCGCTGAACTCGGCCCCGGCGACAATCAGCGCCGGCTCCTCCGGATCCACGGGAGCGAACGGAGCGAACCGGTCCCCCTGGCTCGGCACCTCCACCGCATAGTCGGCGAAGCCCTCCGGCGTCTGCGGGAAACGCCCGCCCAGCGGCCGCAGGGCGAGAGCGATCCGCTCCCCGCGGCACGCCCGCGCCGCTTCCAGCGAGTCCGGCCCGCTGACGACGACGTCGGCGGACGCCGGATCCCCGCCCACATCCGCCACCGCCCCCACCGACGCACACGCGAGCAGCCACACGGCCGTCTGCCAGTGCGCGGGCAGCAGCAGCGCGACCCGGTCGCCGGGGCCGGCGGACAGATCGCCCTGCAGGAGATTCGCGGTCTTGGCCACCCAATTGGCGAAGGTGGCCACGGACAGTTCGACACGTTCGCCCGTGGCGTCGTCGTAGAAGGTCACCAGGGGACGGCCGGGGTCCGCGGCGAGCGCGGAACGCAGCAGGTCGGCAGGGGTGCGATCGGTGGCATTCACCCGCGCAAGGGTACGCCGGGGCGGGCCGGCGCACCGCCTGCCGGGGCCACCGGTTCGGCGGAGCGGTTCCCGACGGTTCGTCAGTTTCCCTATGGACATATTTGTCTGACTATGTCCAGGATCATGGGCATGCGTGGATTCCTCACTTCCTCCGTCGGTGCCACCTCGATCGGCGTCACGTGCGCGGCCGCTCTCGCGCTCCCGCTGACCCTGCCCGCGACCGCCGTCGCCGCGCGGTCGGAGCGGACGGGCGCCACGGGCCGGGTGGCCGAGGCCGCGGTCCCGGGCAGCACCCAGTCGCTGCCCCTCGTCCCCCTCGCCCGCACCCGCGTCCTCGGCACGGCACCGGAACAGGGTCTGTACCGCGCCCACGTACGGCACTTCTCGCTGGTCGGCGTGGTCTGGGACGACCCGGACACCGAGTTGGACGGCCGGGTCCAGGTCCGTACCCGGGGCGCCGCGTCCGGACGGTGGTCCGGCTGGCAGGACGTCGAGACGCACAACGAGGACCACGGCGCCGACCCGGGCACGACCGAACGCTCCTCGGGCCGGGTGCGCGGGGGCACCGCGCCGCTGTGGGTGGGCGACTCGGACGGCGTGGACGTCAGAGTGCGCGCCGGCTCCGGGCCGGCCCCGGCGGCCGGCGACCGCAACGGCCGTCCCGACGGCCCGGACTCACCCCTGCCGCCCGGGCTGCGCCTGGAACTCGTGGACCCGGGAGGCGAGGACCCGCCCCACGGCTCGCCGGCGGACGTTCCCCGCACCGGGACCGGCAACCAGCCCGACGCGACGGCCGCCGCCTACGCGGCCAACACCGACCTCGCGCCCTACGGCGCCCTGGAGATCCCGGAGCTGGGCCGGCGGGCCACCGAAAAGGAACTGGCCCGCCTGGACACGGACGTTCCGCGCGGGAAGCCGCACATCGGGCCGCGCCCGAAGATCGTGACGCGCCGGGGCTGGCGTGCGGACGAGTCACTGCGCAGGGGAGGGTTCGTCTACACGAAGAAGGTCAAGGCGGCCTTCGTCCACCACACGGCCTCGGGCAACAAGTACACCTGCTCCAAGGCACCCTCCGTCGTCCGCAGTATCTACCGCTACCACGTCAAGAGCATGGGCTGGCGGGACATCGGCTACAACTTCCTCGTCGACAAGTGCGGAACCATCTACGAGGGCCGGGCCGGGGGTGCGGCGAAGGCGGTCCAAGGCGCCCACACCCTCGGCTTCAACGCCAACAGCATGGGCATCGCCGTGATCGGCAGTTACGGCTCCGCCAAGCCGTCCAGCGCCGCGGTGAAGGCCGTCGCCCGGCTCACCGCGTGGAAGCTCGGCCTCTTCCGCGCCAATCCGCGAGGCAAGACATATCTGACGTCGGGAGGTGGCAATCTCTACCCAAAGGGCAAGAAGGTACGACTGAACGTGATCTCCGGCCATCGGGACGGATACTCCACCGACTGTCCGGGCAAACGGCTCTACGCCAAGCTCGGCACGGCCCGTTCCAGCGCGGCGAAGTATCAAGGGCGCTGAGGGCAGGTTCTCGCGGGACACCGCGTGGCCGTCGGGGGCACCGTCGCACGGTCTGCATACACTGGCCGGCCGAAACGAGAAGTTCGGCCGGTCCCGGCAGGAAGCAGAGACGACAGGTGACAGAAGCGATCCTCCTGGTCGGCGGCAAGGGCACCCGGTTGCGTCCGCTCACGGTGCACACGCCGAAGCCCATGGTCCGGGCGGCCGGGGTGCCGTTCCTCACGCACCAGCTGGCGCGAGCGAGAGCGGCGGGCGTGGACCACATCGTCCTCGCGACGAGCTATCTCGCCGAGGTCTTCGAGCCCTGCTTCGGCGACGGTGCCTCCCTCGGACTGCACATCGAGTACGTCACCGAGGAGGAGCCGCTCGGCACGGGCGGCGCGATCCGCAACGTGGCCTCGCGCCTGCACTCCGGTCCCGACGACCCGGTGCTGATCTTCAACGGCGACATCCTGACGGGCCTGGACATCAGGCGGCTCGTGGACACCCACGAGTCGACGGGCGCGGACGTCTCCCTGCATCTCACCAAGGTGACGGACCCGCGCGCGTACGGCCTGGTCCCCACCGACGACACCGGCCGTGTCCTCGCCTTCCTGGAGAAGCCGCAGACACCGGAGGAGATCGTCACCGACCAGATCAACGCGGGGGCGTACGTCTTCCGCCGCTCGGTCATCGACACCATCCCGGCGGGCCGCCCGGTCTCGGTCGAACGCGAGACATTCCCGGACCTCCTGTCCGCCGGGGCCCACCTCCAGGGCATGGTCGACTCCACTTACTGGCTGGATCTCGGCACCCCGGCGGCCTTCGTCCGCGGCTCGGCGGACCTGGTCCTCGGCCGGGCGCCCTCCCCGGCGGTCCCCGGCCGCTGCGGCGACCGCCTCGTCCTTCCCACGGCCAGGGTCGCCCCGGACGCGAAACTGACGGGCGGCACGGTGGTCGGCGAGGGCGCGTTCGTCGCGGAGGGCGCGCGGGTCTTCGGCTCGACGATCCTTCCCGGCGCCGTCATCGAGCCCGGCGCCGTCATCACCGACTCCCTCATCGGCACCCGGGCCCGAGTGGGCGAACGCTCCGTCCTCACCGGCACGGTCATCGGCGACGGCGCGGTGGTCGGTCCCGACAACGAGCTGAGGGACGGCGCACGTGTGTGGTGCGACGCCCGCATCCCGGCGGGTGCGGTGCGTTTCTCTTCCGACCAGTAGCTGTGCGACCGGGCGGGGCACCCCCCTCCCTCGGGGACTGCGCCCCCTGGGCCGCCTAGCGCCTGCGGGCCCGTGCCGACCGGTCGCGCAGTTCCCCGCGCCCCTGAGGAGCTACAGCCCCTGCACCCACATCGCGCGACTTGGCCGGCGCCTGCCTGGCAGGGGTGGCGTGCAACTGCTCGTGGTGGTGGGCCGTCGTGCGGCTTGGGTGGCGTCGGCTGGGTGGGGGTTGGCGTACGACCTTCGTGGTGGTGGGCAGTCGGCAGTCCGGGCGGCGTCTGCCCGGCAGCAGCAGACGTACGACCCTCGTAGCCGCGGGCCGTCGTGCGGCTTGGGTCGTGCGGCAGGTGCTTCGCCGAGCAGCGGCCGGCTTGCCACCCACGTAGCTGCGGGCAGTCGTGCCGCTGGGGCGGCACGGGTGGGCGCAGCGGCACCCCGCCGACGCGGGGGAGCGAGACCCACCCCTGCCCAGCATCCGCACCGGGCACCTGACAAGCGCCCAGCCCCGGCACACGGCGTCTCACAGCAGACCGATGTCCACCCGAGGCATCTTCGGCGCCCTACGCGCCGGCACGTTCCCGCTCAGCAGGATCAACCGGGCCGCCCGATGCCGCTGCCCGGCATACGGCTCCAGCAAGCGCAGCATCTCCGCATCGTCCGCATCCCGATCTCCGGCCAGTGCCCACCCGACGATCCCCGGCAGATGCAGGTCCCCCACCGTCACCGCATCCGCCGCCCCATGAATGCGCTGCACGGCCTCCGCCGACGTCCACGGCCCCACCCCCGGCACGACCTCCAACCGCGCCTGAGCCTCCCCCGCCGGCATCCCCACCGCTTGCTCCAGCCGCGCAGCAACCCGCACGGCCCGCAGAATCGTCGAGGCCCGCTTGTCGTCGACCCCCGCCCGATGCCACTCCCAGGAGGGAATCAGCGCCCAGCTCCGAGGCGCGGGCATCACCCACATCGGCCGCTCGCTCACCCCCGCCGGCCCCGGCGCCCGCTCCCCGAACCTCCGCACCAGCAAGCGCCACGCCCGATACGCCTCATCGGTCGTGACCTTCTGCTCCAGCACCGACGGAATCAACGACTCCAGCACCAGCCCCGTCCGCGTCAGCCGCAGCCCCGGCCGCCGGTGCCGCGCCAGCGCCACCACCCGGTGCCGCGGCACGAACGCGTCCGGATCGTCGGCGGCACCGAGCAACTGGGGCAACTGCTCCAGCAGCCACTCGGCACCCGGCCCCCACGCCTCCCCGCGCACCTCACCGCCGCGGGCGTACACCCGCAGCGTCCCTGGCCCGGCGGGTGTCAGGCTGGCCCGCCACACGGACCCGTCCCGTGTCGTCCGGAACGTCGGATCGGCGGGTCCGCGCCGCAGCGGTCCCAGTACCAGCCCGAGATCGAGCGGCCCGTCCGGCACCCAGCTCCGCACCCGCGCCGCCGCAGCAGCACTCTGCCGCGGCACCCCGCCGGGCACGGCGACCTCCCCGCCGCGCACGGTCGTACGCGTGGGCCGCGGAGCGAAACGTCCAGCCACGAATGAGTCCTGTGAGTCCTATGAGTCCTGAGGGTGCCGGTGCTGCGGACACTGCCGTCCTACGAGACTAGGCGAGACCCGCCGACCGTACGGGACGCTCACCGCACCTCGATGAACGCCCCCGCGTCCCGCTCCGGCCGCGGTCTCGGCTCCTCCGCCGGATGCCCGACCGCCACCGCTCCCATCGGGTCCCAGCCGGCCGGCAGGTCCAGCACCTCGCGCACCACGTCAGGGCAGAACATCGTCGACGACACCCAGGCCGAACCCAGCCGCTCCCCGGCCAGTGCGACCAGGAAGTTCTGCACGCCCGCGCCCGCCGCGACCACGAACATCTCCCGCTCGGCGCCGTCCCGCCGGGCGTCCCCGTAGGTGTGCGAGCCGTCCATGACCAGGCACGGCACGACCAGATACGGCGCGTTGCGCAGCACGTCACCGCGCCGGACCCGCTTGGCGATGGACTCCTCGCTCCTGCCGTCCCGGCGCAGGTCCGCGATCCACGCGTCCCGCATCGCGTCGAGCAGCCGTACCCGCGACTCCTCCGACTCCAGCAGCACGAACCGCCAGGGTGTCGTGTGGTGCGGCGCGGGCGCGGTCACCGCGGCGGCCACCGCACGCCGGACCGCGCCGGGGTCCACGGGGGTGTCGGTGAAGGCCCGTACGGTACGGCGCTGGGTCACGGCCTCCCGCACGGCCTCGGACGTGCCGAGCCGGAACATGTCGTCCCGCGCGCTGCGCACCAGCGCCCGCGCCCCCTCGCCGTGCTCCTCGGCCACGGCATGGGCGAGCCCGCGCACCACGGCGACCGGCCGTGCCGTCGCCTTGCCCTTGACCAGGTCACCGGCGGCGGCCAGTTCGTCCGCCGTGGCGACGACGGTGGCGCTGAGCGGATTGCCGTACGCGTCCGTGCGCCCGCGCAGATCGTCCAGCACGCGCACCCCGGCGGCGCCGATCGCCACGTCCGTGAGCCCCGAGCGCCAGGGCCGCCCGAAGGTGTCGGTGACGACGACGCCGACGTTGACGCCGAGCGTGTCGCGCAGCCCGTCGCGGATCGCGCGCGCGGAGGCGTCCGGATCCTCGGGCAGCAACAGCACCGTCCCGGCAGGGGTGTTGGAGGCGTCGACCCCGGCGGCCGCCATGACCAGGCCCTGCCGGTTCTCGACGATGCGCAGCGTGCCGCGCCGCGCCACCACCCGCACCGTCTCGGAGTCGATCGCGGCCTCCCGGTCGTCCGCCCGGACGATCCGCCCCTCCGCCTTGGACACGATCTTGGACGTGACGAGCAGCACGTCACCGTCGGCCAGACCGGGCTCGGCCGTGGCGATCAGCTTGGCCAGGTCGTCCCCCGCCTGCACCTCGGGGATGCCGGACAGGGCCCAGACCCGGTACTCCGCACGCTCCTCGCTCACGCTTCCCGCACCTCCTCGGCCAGCGCCAGCGCCTCCCGTGCCATCTGCGCGGTCGCGTCCACGTCGGTCATCATCAGCGGTACGGCCCGGCAGCGGATCCCGTCCGCCTCGACCCGCCCGACCGCGCCCGCGTCGACGGTGTCGACCAGCCAGCCGTCCAGCAGCCCGGAGCCGTAGTGCTCGGCGACCGCCGCCGCCGTGGACTCCACGCCGACCGCGGCGAGGACCTTGTCGGCCATCCCGCGCACGGGGGCGTCCCCGACGATGGGGGAGAGGCCCACCACCGGCACGCCCGCCTCCGCGATCGCCTCCCGGATGCCGGGCACGGCGAGGATCGTGCCGATGGACACCACCGGGTTGGACGGCGGGAAGAGGACGACGTCCGCCTCGGCGATGGCCTCCAGGACACCCGGCGCGGGCTTGGCCTGCTCGGCGCCGACCGGCACGATCGCCTCGGCCGGGACCGAGGCGCGCAGCCGTACCCAGTACTCCTGGAAGTGGACGGCCTTCCGCTCACCGTCCAGCTCGACGGCCACGTGCGTCTCCACCCGGTCGTCGGTCATCGGGATCAGCTTCACGCCCGGCTGCCAGCGCTCGCACAGCGCCTCGGTGACCGCGCTCAGCGGATAGCCGGCGCCCAGCATCTGCGTCCGGACGATGTGGGTGGCGAAGTCCCGGTCGCCGAGCCCGAACCACTCCGGGCCGACGCCGTAGGCCGCCAGCTCCTCCTTGAGGTGGAAGGTCTCGTCCGTCCGTCCCCAGCCCTGCTCCTCGTTGATACCGCCGCCCAGCGTGTACATCACCGTGTCGAGGTCCGGGCAGACCTTCAGCCCGAAGAGGTGGATGTCGTCGCCGGTGTTGCCGATCACCGTGATGTCCGCGTCCGGCACGGCCCGTTTCAGACCGCGCAGGAAACGGGCACCACCGATGCCGCCTGCCAGAACCACAATGCGCATGGGGCAAGTCTGGCAGGCGGCTACGACAACGCGTCAGGTGGTCAATCGGCCAGGCGCCCGATCGGTCAGGCGCTCAACCGGTCAGGCGCTCAACCGGTCGGACGGCAACCGGTCAGGCGCTCAACCAGTCGGACGGCAACCGGTCGGACGGTCGACCGGTCACGCGGTCGACCGGTCAGGCGGTCACCGAGCGAGGCTCGGTGCGTGCCTCGCAGTGCTGGGCCGTGTGCATCGGCATCTCGGTCAGGCCCGGGTAGTAGACGTGCAGGCTCACCGCCGGCTCCAGCGCGTCGTTCACCACCTCGTGCACGTACCCCGGCGCGAACACCCGCTGTGCGCCGGCGGTCAACGCGCGCGTGCCGCGCTCGGTGTGCTCGGTCAGCGTGCCCTCCAGGACGGTGAGGACACCGGAGGAGCGGCCGTGGTCGTGCCGGCCGCTGCCCTGTCCCGGTACCCAGGACAGCAGCCACACCTCGTAGCCGGGGCCGGAGCGCAGCCGGTGGTACCAGCGCGTGGTGGCGTCGTAGCGGACGAGGTGTGCCCACTCGGAGCGGTCGGCGGCGATGGCGCGGGCGAGGCCCACGAACTCGGCAACGGTGGCCGGGTGCTCGCGCGGCGGCTGGAGCAGGTGCGGGACTTCGAGGATGTCGCCGGCGATCTGGAGGTCGTAGTCGCTGTTCATCGGGATGCTGTGATTCCTCGGCGGAAGAGTGGGGTGCCCTGAACTGAGGGTTCTGCAAAGGAGGGAACGGCCGGGTCATGAGACTCGGCGGCAGCCGGAGCGCGTCGGCTCAACAGCTGGAACAGCAACAACAGCTACAGCGAACCCGGGCAGCACCGAGCGACCCGGCGGTGCGGGTCGAGGTGAGTGCCAAGTTCGCGAGCATGCCCACAAGGACATCGGTTCACACCCGCACTGTCAACTCGCCGCCCGGCATGTGGGACATGTTTCACCTCATCCGGTTCACCTGTCAGGCGAAAGGTTTGTGCACTCGGCCCCGGGGACACATGGCGCACATCCGAGGCGCGCAAACCTCGAGGAACGCGATCGAACGCGGGGGCGTCCTTCTTCGTACAGAGGTCCGTACGGGGTCCGTCGCCCCTCTGGCCTCCTCTGCGCGTCAAGGTTTATGCCGATTTGAACACTTTCCGCACGGCCTTGGTTCCGCAGAGTGAATAACGGGCCCAATAGCAGATCTCGGCTTGACTCGCCCGGAGCAGCACACTTGTAATTTCACTCGTGTCGTTCAGCCGAAATCGGTAACGGCTGCGGCACGGGGACGCGAAAGACAGACGAGGGGCGCACATGACCGAGCTGGTGCAGCAACTGCTGGTCGACGACGCGGACGAGGAACTCGGCTGGCAGGAGCGCGCGCTGTGCGCCCAGACCGACCCCGAGTCCTTCTTTCCCGAGAAGGGCGGCTCCACCAGAGAGGCGAAGAAGGTCTGCCTCGCCTGCGAGGTCCGCTCCGAATGCCTCGAATACGCCCTCGCCAACGACGAGCGCTTCGGTATCTGGGGCGGTCTGTCCGAGCGCGAGCGCCGCCGGCTGAAGAAGGCCGCGATCTGACCGACTTCTGAGCACTCCTGACCGCCGTCTTACCGAACGGCGGGACAACATCCGCGCATACAGCGCGAACGGCCCGTCGCCGGTGGGTTATCCACAGGCGGCGGGCCGTATTCATGGCCAGCCGATAGTGTGGGCGCTCGTCCGAGACGCACCGGTGTCCCCTCGGGGCACAGGCGTCCACCGCAGTCCATCGAACCGGGGCCCGTACCTCGATGTCCGTGCACAGCCAAACGGCAGCCCACGATCCGGCTGCCACGGCGGCGTTCGACCCGACCCGCCAGGCGGCGTTCGACCCGACCCGCCCGCCCGAGTTTCCGCGTCACGTAGTCACCGCGGTGCTCGTCTCCCACGACGGCGCCCGCTGGCTGCCCGACGCGCTCGCCGGGCTGCTCGGCCAGGAGCGCCCCGTCCAGTACGCGGTGGCGGCCGACACCGGCAGCGCGGACGACTCCGCCCGGCTCGTCACCGAGGCCCTCGGCGACGACCGCGTGCTGCACCTCGCCCGGCGTACCGGCTTCGGCCAGGCCGTCGAGGAGGCGAGCCGCACCGCCCCCGTCCTCACCCCGGACGAGCTGCCGTACCTCAAGCGCCCCAGCGGCTGGGACCCCGTCACGCGCACGTGGCGCGACGACGCCTACGACCTGCCCGACCTGCCGCACGGCGAGCCCGTCCAGTGGCTGTGGCTGCTGCACGACGACTGTGCCCCCGAACCCGACGCCCTCGCCCAGATGCTCCGGGTCGTCGACAACGAACTCGAACTGGGCCGCGACGACGTCGCGGTCGTCGGCCCCAAGCTGCGCGGCTGGTACGACCGCAGGCAACTGCTGGAGGTCGGTGTCTCCATCGCCAACTCCGGCCGCCGCTGGACCGGCCTGGACCGCCGCGAACAGGACCAGGGCCAGCACGACCACGTCCGTACCGTGCTGTCCGTCTCCACAGCGGGCATGCTCATCCGCCGCGACGTCTTCGAACAGCTCGGCGGATTCGACCGCCGGCTGCCCCTGATGCGTGACGACGTCGACCTGTGCTGGCGCGCGCATGCGGCCGGCCACCGCGTCCTCGTCGCCCCCGAAGCGGTCGTACGGCACGCCGAGGCGGCCTCCCGCGAGCGCCGCACCGTCGACTGCATGGGTCGCACCGCGGCCTCCCCGCACAAGGTCGACAAGGCCGGCGCCGCCTACACCCTCCTCGTCAACACCCGCGCCGCCGCGCTCCCCTGGGTACTGCTGCGGCTCGTCCTCGGCACCCTCCTGAGGACCGTCGCCTACCTCGTCGGCAAGGTCCCGGGCCAGGCCGTCGACGAGATCCGCGGCCTGCTCGGCACCCTGCTGCGACCCGAGCGGATCCTCGCCGGACGACGCCGCCGCGGCCCCTCGCAGCTCGACAAGGGCGAGCTGCGCCAGCTCTTCCCGCCGCCCGGCGCGACCCTCCGCGCCACCGTGGAACAGATCGCGGGCAACTTCTCCGGCACCTCCGACAGCGACACCTCCTCGGCCGGCCGGCACGGCGCCGTGGAGTCGGGACCCGGCGGCGACGACGCCGACTACCTGGAGATCGAGCAGTTCGCCCGGCTCAAGCGCATCGCCCGCAAGCCCGGCCCGGTGCTCTTCCTGGCCCTGCTCCTCGTCTCGCTCGCCGCCTGCCGCGCCCTGCTCGGCAGCGGCGCGCTCGCGGGCGGTGCCCTGCTGCCCGCCCCGCCCGCCGCCGGCGACCTCTGGTCCCGCTTCGCGGACATGTGGCACCCGGTGGGCGCCGGCGGCACCCCGCCCGCACCGCCCTACCTGGCCGTCGTCGCGACACTCGCCTCCATCCTGTTCGGTTCCACCGGACTCGCGGTCACCGTCCTGCTGGTCTGCTCGGTGCCGCTGGCCGGCCTCACCGCCTACTTCGCCTCCAGGCCTCTCGTCACCTCCCGCCTGCTGCGCGCCTGGGCGGCCATCGCCTACGCCTTCCTGCCCGCCGCCACCGGGGCCCTGGCCGGCGGCCGCATCGGCACCGCCGTCCTCGCCGTGCTGCTGCCTCTCATCGCGCGCGCGGGCATCGCCGCGAGCGGCCTCGCCCGCGCCTCCGGCGCGCGCGGCAGCTGGCGCGCCACCTGGGCGTACGCACTGCTGCTGACCGTCACCACCGCGTTCACGCCGATCGTCTGGCCCATCGCCCTGATCCTCGGCCTCGGCGTGCTGGTCCTGCGCCGCAGCGACCTCGTCGCCCACGGCCTGCGCTTCCTCGCCCAGCTCGGCACCCCGCTGCTGGTCCTCGCCCCCTGGTCGCTCACCCTCCTCCCGACCGGCTTCTTCAAGGAGGCGGGCCTGGAGTACGGCGCCTCGAGCGCCTCCGCGCTCGACCTGCTCGGCGCGAGCCCGGGCGGCCCCGGCACCGTCGACGGCCTGATGCTCATCGGTATCGTCCTCGCCGCTCTGGCCGCACTCCTGCGCTCCGAACGCCAGGCGGGCGTCCGGACCGCCTGGGCGATCGCCCTGGTCGGCCTCGTCTTCGCGGTCCTGTCCAACCACTCCACCTGGGCCGGTCCGGCCACCCTCGTCTACGGCATCGCCCTGGTGGCCGCCGCAGCGCTCGGCGCCGACGGGGCACGCGCGCGCGTGGCCGAGCAGAGCTTCGGCTGGCGCCAGCCGGTCGCCGCCCTCATCGCCTTCGCCTCGGCCGCGGGCCCGCTGCTCGTCGCCGCCGGCTGGATGATCCGCGGCGCCGACGGCCCGCTGGAGCGCCGCGACCCCGTGCAGGTGCCCGCGTTCGTCGCCGAGGACGCCACCACCCGCGACCAGGCCCGCACCCTGATCCTCGACAGCGACTCCGCCGCACGCGTGCGCTACACCCTCGTCCGCGGCTCGGGCGCCCGCATGGGAGACGCCGAACTCGCCGCCGCCGACGGCGAGAACGCCAAGCTCGACAAGATCGTCGCCAACCTCGTCGCCGGCTCCGGCGCCGACCAGGCCGGCCAGCTCGGCGGCTTCGCGGTCCGCTACGTCCTCGTCCACAAGGGCGCACCCCGCGAGGTCACCCGCGTCCTGGACGCCACACCCGGCCTGAGTCGGCTCAGCCAGCAGAACGGCAGCGCCCTGTGGCGCGTCGACCAGCCGGTCTCCCGCGCCATGATCGTGCCCGCGGGCGGCTCCGGCACCGCCCGGTCCGTCGCCGCCGGACCGGTGGAGATCCACACCACCGTCCCCTCCGGCCCGGGCAGCCGCGTCCTGCGCCTGGCCGACGCCGCCGCCGACGGCTGGACGGCCACCCTGGACGGCAAGCCGCTCACCCGCACCACGGTCGACGGCTGGGCCCAGGGCTTCCAACTGCCCTCCACCGGCGGTCGGCTGGACGTCACCTACGACGCCCCGATCACCCACACCGCCTGGCTGTGGTCCCAGGGCGCGCTCGCCGTCGTCCTCGTCGTCCTCGCTCTGCCGGGCCGTCGCCGCGACATCGACGACGACCTCCCCGAGGAGCAGCCGCTGCCCGCCCAGGCCACCGCAGGCGAGGGCCGCCGTGCCCGCCGCCTGCGCGCCCAGGCCGAGGAACCCGCCGGCCAGGGACAGCCCGGGGAGCCCGCGCTCCCGCAGGAGGCCCCGGCTGCCGTCCCGCACCAGCAGCAGTACGCCGGCTGGGACACCACGTCCTACGAGGGCAGCGAGTACGCCGGCTACGGCACCGACCAGTACCAGGCCACCGGGCAGTACCCGGCCGGCGGCTACGACCCGCAGGCGTACCAGTCCGACCCCTACCAGACCGGCCAGTACGACCCCTACGCCTACGGCGGCACGGCCGAGCAGATGCCGTACGACCCGACGGCGTACCAGCAGGACTACGACCCGGCCCAGCATCCCTACGGCACCGGCAGCGAGCGCCCCGACGGGAGCCAGCAGTGAACCGCACGACCCTGTCCCTGATCGCCGGCACGACCGCGCTGGCCGCCGTCACCGCCTTCGCCGCGCTCGACTCGCCGTCCGCGTCCGGCGCGGACACCGCCAAGGCGGCCGCCGAGCTGCCCGTGGAACGCACCAGCCTGCTGTGTCCCGCGCCGAGCCTCTCCGACATCGCCGACACGTCGTACACGTCGTTCACACCCGTCACCAAGGGCACGGCGGGCGACGGCAAGGCCGAACTCCGGGCGGCCACCGAGCAGTCGGCGGACGACACGAGCGACGGCACGAAGGGCAAGGACACCAAGAAGAAGGCCGGCAAGCCGGTCCTCACGCCGAAGGAACCGGGCACGCCCGCCACCGGGGACACCTCCGGTGCCGACGCGCCCGCGCTGGTCGGCACCGCCGACGGGAAGTTCGCGCCGGGCTGGACCGTCCAGGAGACCACCGAGGTCGCCGCGGGCACCGGCCGCGGTCTCCAGGGCGTCAACTGCACCGCCCCCGACACCGAGTTCTGGTTCCCGGGCGCCAGTACGTCCACGGACCGCACCGACTACGTGCACGTCACCAACCCGGACGACGCCGCCGCGGTCGTCGACATCGAGCTGTACGGCAAGGACGGCACGATCAAGTCCACTGTGCCGGACGGCTTCACGGTCCCGCCGCACACAAGCAAGCCCATCCTCCTGTCCACCCTCACCGACGAGCGGCAGACCGACCTGACCGTGCACGTCAACGTGCGCAGCGGGCGGGTCGGCGCGGCGGTGCAGGCGCTGGACGACAAGGCGGGCGGCGACTGGCTGGCCGCGGCCGCCGACCCGGCCGGCAGCCTGGTCCTGCCCGGCATCCCGAAGGACGCCACGGACGTCCGCCTGATCGCGTTCACGCCCGGCGACGCCGACGCGGACCTGAAGATCCGCCTGGCCTCCCCGGACGGCCTGATCACCCCGGCCGGGAACGAGACCCTGCACGTGAAGTCCGGCATGACCACCGCGGCCGACCTCGGTGACGTCACCCGCGGCGAGGCGGGCTCCCTGGTCCTGACCCCCACCGACCAGTCGGTCCCGGTCGTGGCGGCACTGCGGGTGGTCCGGGGCAAGGGGGCCAAGCAGGAGACGGCGTTCATCCCCGCCACGGCCCCCGTCGGCACGCGCGCGACCTCGGCCGACAACAGCGGCAGGACCACGACCCTCTCCCTGACCGCCCCCACGGCCACCACCACGGTCAAGGTCACCGCATCGGCGGGCAGCGAGGGCGGCACCCCGGTGACGAAGACCTACACGATCAAGTCCGGTACCACGCAGGACATCTCGGCTCCCGTCCCCTCCGGCCTGAAGGGCACCTACGCCCTCACGGTGGAGCCCGTGTCCGGCGGCCCGCTCTACGCCTCCCGCGCCCTCGCAGCCACCGAGTCGGGCATCCCGGGCTTCACCATCCAAACACTCCCGAACGACCGCGGCCTGGTGTCGGTGCCCCAGGCGGACGAGGACTTGTCGGTACTCCAGAAGTAACCCGGGAGCGGACCTGGTCCCGCTCCCGTCCGGGACCGCCGCGGTGACGCTCGACGTCCGCGATCATGTGCCCACGCGGCGGCACCCCGCCGGCGCCGGCAGGCGAATCCCACGCGCCGCCGCAGCCGGGGTGGCGGGATCAACCGCGGCCCAGGGCCTGTCCGGCGGATCAGGCCGGCTCCAGCCGACGGCGCCTCATCAGGGCAGATGGGCGCGCCAGGCCCCGCGATTCCGGCATGATCCGCCGGACAGGCCCTAGTCCTCCCCGTACCGAGGGTCCACGGTCTCCGGAGTCAGTCCCAGCAACTCGGCCACCTGCTCCACCACGACCTCGTGCACCAGCGCGGCCCGCTCGTCCCGCCCCTTGGTCCGGATCTCCACCGGCCGCCGGTACACCACGACCCGAGCCCGCCGCCCGTCACGCGCGGGGATGATCCCGCCCAGCGGCACGGCCTCGTCTGCCCACGCCTCCGCGCCCCGACCCTCCAGCCGAGGCACCTCGAGCACCAGGAAGTCGATGTCGGCCAGCTGCGGCCAGCGCCGCTCGAGACGCTCCACGGAGTCCTGCACCAGGTCCGCGAACACCTCGGCGCGGCTGGCCGCCAGCGGCACCTGAGGCGGCGCGATCGGTCCCCGCATGCCCCGTCCGTGACGATCACGGCGACGGGGCCCGGGGCCGGCGGCACGGGGCGGTACACGGTTGTCCATCACTGGTGAAGCGTAGTCCCCGCTCGCTCCGCCCGCCCGGCCCCACGCGGCAAACGGCTCTTCGACCGCGGCCCCACCGGTCCCCGGCCACGCGCCAACCGGCCTCCACCGCACGGCTACCGGCCACCCTCACCTCATGTCGCAGGATGACCGTTCCGGCCAAGGTCTGGCTCGTTTCCGTAACCCTTCAAGACCGCCAAACTCAAGGCAATTGACCTTGTTTGTACCGACTCATGACCGGACGCAGTGCCGCCCGAAACTCCGCGCACACCCGTACACACAGGTCAACAGGGCCTGTTCGGAAGGGTGTGTGGGGCGGCTCACAGCACGACACGGTGGAGTGACCTGGTGGAGAGTCGTCGCGGCCCGGTCAAGAGTGCGGTACCGTCCAACGTCGTGAGCCCTGTACGTCGCTGTTCGCGCACCGCCTGCGGCCGACCCGCCGTCGCGACGCTGACGTACGTCTACGCCGACTCGACCGCGGTCCTCGGCCCGCTCGCCACCTACGCCGAACCCCACTGCTACGACCTGTGCGCCGAGCACTCCGAGCGCCTCACCGCCCCCCGCGGCTGGGAGGTCGTCCGTCTCATCGACGGCTCCGCTCCCGCCCGGCCCAGCGGAGACGATCTGGAAGCGCTTGCCAACGCCGTGCGCGAGGCGGCCCGCCCTCAGCAGCGGGCGGCCGGGGCGGGCGGCGGAGGACGCACTGCGGACCCCATGGAGGTCGCCCGCCGCGGCCACCTGCGCGTCCTGCGTTCGCCGGACAACTGAGGCCCCCGCGCACCGGTTCCGCCATCCGACGCCACCCCGGCGCCACCCCTGTCCCGGGTTACGGCTGGGAATCCACATGGTGTCCGCACACCGCACCCTTACCCCTGACGGGTAGTTTGTGGGCACCCATAGGACTTTCAGGAGGGTTGGCCGTGACTGCTGATCTGTCGCAGATCGTGAAGGCGTACGACGTACGCGGGGTGGTCCCGGACCAGTGGGACGAGCCGCTGGCCGGCCTCTTCGGTGCCGCCTTCGCCGAGGTGACGGGTGCGGCGGCGATCGTCGTCGGCCACGACATGCGCCCCTCGTCCCCCGCCCTGTCCCGCGCCTTCGCGCGCGGCGCCGCGGACCGCGGGGTGGACGTCACCGAGATCGGCCTGTGCTCCACGGACCAGCTGTACTACGCGTCGGGTGCGCTGAACCTCCCGGGCGCGATGTTCACCGCCTCCCACAACCCGGCGCAGTACAACGGCATCAAGATGTGCCGCGCGGGCGCGGCCCCCGTCGGCCAGGACACGGGCCTCGCCCAGATCCGCGAACTGGCCGAGCGCTGGCTGGAGTCGGGCGCCCCGGAGCCGGCCGCCGAACCGGGAACCCTCACCACACGCGAGACGTTGGAGGATTACGCGACGCACCTCCGCT
Source organism: Streptomyces sp. NPDC005728 (assembly GCF_040630895.1). Lineage (NCBI taxonomy): Bacteria > Bacillati > Actinomycetota > Actinomycetes > Kitasatosporales > Streptomycetaceae > Streptomyces > Streptomyces sp. NPDC005728. The sequence goes on along the minus strand of NZ_JBEXYL010000006.1, from coordinate 8,014 downwards.
CCCTCGTCGACCTGACCTCCATCCGCCCCCTGAAGGTCGTGGTCGACGCCGGCAACGGCATGGGCGGCCACACGGTCCCCACGGTCTTCGCAGGCCTGCCCCTGAACCTCGTCCCGATGTACTTCGAACTCGACGGCACCTTCCCGAACCACGAGGCCAACCCGCTCGACCCGGCCAACATCGTGGACCTGCAGAAGCGGGTCCCGGCGGAGGGCGCCGACCTGGGCATCGCCTTCGACGGCGACGCCGACCGCTGCTTCGTCGTGGACGAGAACGGCGACCCGGTCTCCCCGTCGGCGATCACCGCCCTGGTCGCCGTGCGCGAGCTGGCCCGCAACGGCGGCAAGGGCACGGTCATCCACAACCTGATCACGTCCCGCACGGTCCCGGAGGTGGTGAAGGAGAACGGCGGCACCCCGGTCCGCACCCGCGTCGGGCACTCCTTCATCAAGGCCGAGATGGCCCGTGCCGGCGCGATCTTCGGCGGCGAGCACTCCGCCCACTACTACTTCAAGGACTTCTGGAACGCCGACACGGGCATGCTGGCGGCCCTCCACGTCCTCGCGGCCCTCGGCGGCCAGGACGGCCCCCTGTCCGCCCTCGTGGCCCAGTACGACCGCTACGCGGGCTCCGGAGAGATCAACTCCACGGTCGCCGACCAGACCGCCCGCCTCGCCGCGATCCGCACCGCCTACGAGGGCCGCCCCGGCATCACCCTCGACGACCTCGACGGTCTCACCGTCTCCGCCGCCGACTGGTGGTTCAACGTCCGCCCGTCCAACACGGAGCCCCTGCTCCGCCTGAACGCGGAGGCGAAGGACGAGGCGACGATGACGAAGATCAGGGACGAGGCGCTGGCGATCATCCGAGGCTGATGCCTCTGCCCTCCGGCCGACAGGGGCGGGCGGCGGACGGCCGTCGGCCCGTGGGTCCAGGGGGCGGAGCCCTGGGCGGCACCCGGACCACCGAACCCTTCAGCACCGCCCCTCCGGCGGTACGCTGACCAGCACATCAGCAAAGCCGTACTCGCCCCCGAAGGGACACCCCATGCCGCTCGAAGCCGGCCTCCTGGAGATCCTCGCCTGCCCGGCCTGCCACGCCCCCCTCAAGGAGCAGGACACCGAGCTGATCTGCGCCGGACAGGACTGCGGCCTGGCATACCCCGTCCGCGACGGCATCCCGGTCCTGCTCGTCGACGAGGCCCGCCGCCCCGCGTAACCGGGCCGCCGCCGCGTCACGACGAGGCGCCCACCCCGTGCTCGACCCCCCCCGCACAGAACCCTGCACAGGCCCGCACAGGACCCCCGGCGATCGGAGGCTGCCGCCCATGCTCGACGAATCGCTGCTAGACGCCCCGGAGGGCCTGGCCGATGCCGACCGCCGGGGACTCCTCCGCGGCGCGGCCGAGGCCGGCGCCCGCGTCCGCACCGCGGCCCGGCACGCCGCCGAGGCCGGCGTCGGCGACCTCAAGCCCGACGGCCGCCCCCGCGCCGTCCTGATCGCGGGCCCGGGAGCCGCCGCCCTGCACACCGCCGACCTCATCCGCAGCCTCGCCGGCCCCAGCAGCCCCGTCACCCGATTGGCTCCCACGGGCGTCGCCCCGGCCGCAGGCGCCCTGCGCTGGGAACTCCCGGGCTGGGCCGGCTCCGTCGACCTGCTGCTGATCGCCACCCCGGACGGCACCGAACCCAGCCTCGCCCTGCTGGCCGAGCAGGCCTACCGCCGCGGCTGCTCGGTCGTCGCCGTGGCCCCGGCGGGCACCCCGCTCGCCGAGGCGATGGCCGGTGCGCACGGCCTGTTCGTCCCGATGGCGACGTCGCCGTACGACCAGGAAGAACCCCTCGCCGCGTCCTCCTCGGGCGTTTTCTGGGCCCTGCTCACGCCCCTGCTGGCGCTCCTCGACCGCATCGGCCTGCCCGGCGGCGCGCCGGACGCCCTGGAGAAGGTCGCCGACCGCCTGGACCACATCGCCGAGCGCTGCGGCCCGGCCATCGCGACCTACAGCAACCCGGCCAAGACCCTCGCCGCCGAACTCGCCGACGCACTGCCCGTCGTATGGACGGAGGGCAGTGCGGCGGGGCCCGCGGGCCGCCGTTTCGCCGACGCGCTCGCCGAACTCGCCGGCCGCCCCGCCCTGGTCGCCGAACTTCCCGAGGCACTCGCCGCGCACAGCGCCCTGCTGGCGGGCCGCCTCGCGGCCAGCGCCGACCCCGACGACTTCTTCCGCGATCGGGTCGAGGAGGCGCCCGCGCTGCACGCGCGCGTGGTGCTGCTCAGGGACCGGCCGATCGGCGGCCTCACCGCCGCCCCCGCCGCCCGTGACCTGGCCCTCGGCCACGACACGCCGATCAGCGAACTCGAACCGGAAGAGGGCGGCGAACTGGGCGAACTGGAGGCCCTCGCGGAACTGATCGCCATCACGGATTTCGCCGCCGTTTACCTGGCGCTCGCTTCCGGGGCCTGACCTTGCTCAAGGTCGACCGGCCCGCGCCCACCACCGGCACGGCAACCGTCGACGGCACCGACCGAGCAGAGCGTACGTACGGAGACAGAGAAACCACATGGACCGCCTCGACAACACCGTCCGCCCCTACGCCTGGGGTTCCCCCACCGCCATCCCGCACCTGCTCGGCGTCGAGCCGACCGGCGAACCGCAGGCGGAGATGTGGATGGGCGCGCACCCGGGTGCTCCCTCGCGCACCGCGCGCGGGACGCTCGTCGAGGTCATCGACACCGACCCGGAGCACGAACTGGGTGCCGGGGCGGTCGCGAAGTTCGGCCCACGGCTGCCGTTCCTGCTGAAGATCCTCGCCGCCGGCGCGCCCCTCTCCCTCCAGGTGCACCCCAACCTGGAGCAGGCCAAGGAGGGTTACGCGGACGAGGAGCAGCGGGGCATCCCCATGGACGCCCCGCACCGCAACTACAAGGACGCCAACCACAAGCCCGAACTGATCTGCGCGCTCACCGAGTTCGACGGCCTGTGCGGCTTCCGCGACCCGCTCCGGACGGCCGACCTGCTCGCCGGCCTCGGCGTCGACTCCCTGAAGCCGTACGTCGATCTGCTGCACGCCCACCCCGAGGACGCGGCCCTGCGCGAGGTCCTCACGGCCGTCCTCAGCGCCGACCCGGAGGAGATGGCCCACACGGTCGCCGAGGCCACCGCCGCCTGCACCCGCCTCGGCGGCGACTACGCCCCTTATGCCGACCTCGCCCACCACTACCCGGGCGACCCCGGCGTCATCGCGGCCATGCTGCTGAACCACGTCCGCCTGCAGCCCGGCGAGGCCCTGTTCCTCGGCGCGGGCATCCCGCACGCCTACCTCAGCGGCCTCGGCGTCGAGATCATGGCCAACTCCGACAACGTCCTGCGCTGCGGCCTGACCCCCAAGCACGTCGACGTCCCCGAACTGCTGCGTGTCGTCCGCTTCGAGGCCCGCGACGCGGGCGTGCTGCGCCCCGAGGCCTCCCCGGACGGGGAGGAGGTCTACGAGACGCCGATCGACGAGTTCCGACTCTCCCGGTACGCCCTCCCCGAGGGCGGCGCCGACCACGACCTCACCCTGGACACCCCGCAGATCCTGCTCTGCACGGCCGGTACCGTCCGGGCGGGCGAACACGAACTCGCCCCCGGCCAGTCGGTCTTCGTCCCGGCGGGCGAGAAGGCCGAGGTGTCCGGTGCGGGCACGGTCTTCCGCGCCACTGTGATCGTATGACCGGGGCTGTGGATACCTGACGCACCGCCGCCCGACCGGGCTGCAAGAATGGCCCACCGGCAAAGCACGGGCAAAGACGGGCGCACGCCTGGACGGCGTAGACGTACGAGGTCGAAGGGACAACGCGGACACATGAGCGCGTCAGGCGGTACCAAGGCGATCGTGGCGGCACTCGGCGCCAACCTCGCGATCGCGGCATCGAAGTTCGTGGCGTTCGCGTTCAGCGGCTCCTCCTCGATGCTCGCCGAGGGCGTCCACTCACTCGCCGACTCGGGCAACCAGTTCCTGCTGCTGGTCGGCGGCAAGAAGGCCCAGCGCGAGGCCACCCCGCAACACCCCTTCGGCTACGGCCGCGAGCGGTACATCTACGCCTTCCTCGTCTCGATCGTCCTCTTCTCCGTCGGCGGCATGTTCGCCATCTACGAGGGCTACGAGAAGATCCTCCACCCGCACGAGATCGAGCACTGGTACTGGCCGGTGGGCGTCCTCGTCTTCGCGATCATCGCCGAGGGCTTCTCGTTCCGTACGGCCATCAAGGAGTCCAACGAACTGCGCGGCAAGCTGTCGTGGTCGCAGTTCATCCGCCGCGCCAAGGCGCCCGAGCTGCCCGTCGTCCTGCTGGAGGACTTCGGCGCGCTCATCGGTCTGGTCCTCGCCCTCGGCGGCGTCGGTCTCGCCCTGCTCACCGACGACGGCATCTGGGACGGCATCGGCACGGTCTGCATCGGTGTCCTGCTCGTCCTGATCGCCCTGGTCCTGGCCGCAGAGACCAAGTCGCTGCTGCTCGGCGAGGCCGCGGGCATCGATGAGGTCAAGAAGATCGAGGCCGCGATCGTCGACGGCGACACGGTCACCCGCGTCATCCACATGCGCACGCTCCACCTCGGCCCCGAGGAACTGCTCGTGGCCGCCAAGATCGCCGTCCAGCACGACGACACGGCCACCGAGGTCGCGAACGCCATCAACGCGGCCGAGGCCCGCATCCGCGCCGCCGTCCCCATCGCCCGCGTCATCTACCTGGAGCCGGACATCTACAGCGAGGCCGAGGCCGCCAAGGGCCCGGACCCGGCGGCGACCCCGGGCGGCCCGACCCCGCCCCCGGCCGGTAACTGAGTTCCCGTTACGACAACGGGGCCTGCCCGACCGGGCAGGCCCCGTCCGCTTGTCCGTAGGGCGGCCCGTCAGCTGCTCCACGGGCCGGCACCGGCCACCCGGTCGCCCTGTGCGGGCGCCCGGGCAGAACACGCCGTGCGGGCCCGAAAGCCGGGCCCGCACACCGTCACGTCAGCTCACCCGACCTCACCGAGCACCTCGAGCACCGCCCGCTCGTCCGCCGCTGCCAGCAGCCGCTCCCGGAAATCGGGGTCCATCAGCTTGCGGGACAGCAGCGCGAGAATCCGCAGATGCTCGTCTCCGGCGGCCGCCTCCGGAACGGCGATCATGAAGACCAGCCGGGCCTTCGTACCGTCCAGCGAACCCCACTCGACGCCCTGCTCCGACCGCGCGAAGCCCACGACCGGCGCGGTCACCGCGTCCGTCTTGGCGTGCGGGACGGCGATCTCCTCGCCGAGCCCGGTCGTCCCCTGCTCCTCGCGCCGCAGCGCGACCGCCACCAGTTTCTCGATGTCGGCGACCCGGCCGCTGCGGCTCAGCAGCTCCGCCATCTCCCGGATCGCGGCCTCCTTGCCGTCCGCGGCGAGGGCGACCTCGACGGTCCGCTCGGTGAGGTGCCCGGAGAGAACCTCGGGCGCCTCACCGGCGGTCTCCTCCGCACCGGCCGCCCCTTCTGCGACCGCCCCGTGAACCACCGCCTCCGCGATCGCCGGAGCGTCCCCGACCACCGGAGCGTCCGCAGTCACTGGAGCAGCGGCGACCGCCACGGGCGCGTGCCCGGCCTGCCGGGGTACGACCGCACCGGCCCCCGCCGGCACGGGCTCGACCCCGCCGAGCGGCTCGGCACGCACCCTGCGCTCGGCCATGTCCACCAGCGCCACGGTCGTCAGCGCCGTCACCACCGTGCCGACCGCCACCGCGACGAAGAACATCGGCACGCCGCTCACCGCTCCCAGCACCGCCACGACCGGCCCGCCGTGTGGCACCGCGTCCTTCACCCCGGCCAGCCCCGCGACCGCACCGGCCACCGCGCCGCCCAGCATGTTGGCCGGAATCACCTGCGCCGGCCGCGCCGCCGCGAACGGGATCGCACCCTCGGAGATGCCGAAGCAGCCCATGAACAGTGCCGCGAGCCCCGTCTCCCGCTCCTGCTCGGTGTACAGCCGCCTGCGGATCAGGGTGGCCAGCCCCTGGCCGAGCGGCATCACCGGGATGGCCGCCGCGCACATGCCCATGACCGTCTGATTGCCGCTCGCGATGAGCCCCGCACCGAACAGGAACGCCGTCTTGTTGACCGGCCCGCCCATGTCGAACGCGATCATCAGCCCGAGAATCGCACCCAGCAGCACCGCGCTGCTTCCGGTCATCCCGCCGAGCCAACTGGTCAGGTGCTCGAACACCCAGGAGATCGGCTTGCCGATGACATAGATGAAGAACAGCCCGAGCGCCGTCGTCGCCACGATCGGGATCACGATGATCGGCATGATCGGCTGCACGAACTTCGGGACCCGGACCTTCTTGATCCACAGCACCAGATATCCGGCGAGGAACCCGGTGACGATCGCCCCGATGAAGCCCGCACCGGCCTTGGAGTCGTACAGCGCCCCCGTGTTGGCGATCCAGCCGCCGATCATGCCCGGCACCAGCGCGGGCCGGTCGGCTATGGCGTAGGCGATGTATCCGGACAGGATCGGGATCATCAGCTGGAAGCCGATCCCGCCGACCGCGTTGACGTGCGCCCAGAAGGTCCCCTCCGGGATCACATATCCCTTGGCCGTCGCATGGCCGCCGAGCGCCAGCGAGACCGCGATCAGCAGACCGCCGACGACCACGAACGGGATCATGTACGAGACACCGTTCATCAGCGCCTTGTAGACCGTGCCCCGCTCCTTGCCGCCGCCCGCCGTGGCAGCCGGCACGGCGGCAGCACCGCCGGGTGTGTGCACGGGCGCCGACCGCACCTGCTCGATCAGCCGCTCGGGACGGCGGATGCCCTCGGCGACCCCGACCGTCAGCACGCGCTTGCCCGCGAAACGGCTCAGGTCGACGTCCTTGTCCGCGGCGACGATGATGCCGTCGGCCATGCTGACATCGTTGTCATCCAGGACGTTCTCGGCCCCGATGGATCCCTGCGTCTCCACCTTCATCTCGATGCCGAGGCTCGCGGCGGCCTGCGCGAGCTTCTCCGCCGCCATGTACGTGTGTGCGATGCCGGTCGGGCATGCGGTCACTGCGAGCAGCTTGATCCGCCGCTGCTCGTCGCCGCCGCCCGTGGGGGGAGGGCCGGCCGGACTGGTCACGTCGATCTCCTAACGCCTTCGTCACACGAGGCACCGTCCCGGACGCCCCGCGAGATCGATCGGAACTCCCGATCTCCCTGCATCCTGCAACACCCTGCCCCCGACTCAAAGGTGCGAAAGTCCCAGTTCATGCCGGTCTGTAGCCTCGTGCCCCACGCTTTCCGGCCACTCATCCACCCCCGCCGACACTTCGCGCCGCTCCTGCGAACGCCTAAGGAATCACTAGAACCGTCCGGAGGCGGACTGGGGACGGCCCGGTCCTCCGGTGTAGCTTGGGACCGAGCCAGACGTCGCTGCTGATGGCGGTCGGGCGGTCCCAGCGCGGACCGACCGAGGGAGAGAGGGCCTCCGACGGATTGCGCTGCGCGTACGTGGGCATGCCTGTGTCCTTTTCCCGGGCACTCCTGTGTCCGCCGCCGCGCAGACCAGCCGTACCCACCCTCGCCCCAACCCCGAGGAGCAGCTCGCAATGACGACTGTCGACAGCCGACAGGACTTCAAGGTCGCCGATCTCTCCCTGGCCGAGTTCGGCCGCAAGGAGATCACCCTCGCCGAGCACGAGATGCCCGGCCTGATGTCGATCCGCAGGGAATACGCCGAGACGCAGCCGCTGGCCGGCGCCCGTGTCACCGGCTCGCTGCACATGACCGTGCAGACCGCCGTTCTCATCGAGACCCTGGTCGCCCTCGGCGCGCAGGTCCGCTGGGCCTCCTGCAACATCTTCTCCACCCAGGACCACGCGGCCGCCGCCATCGCCGTCGGCCCGAACGGCACGCCCGACAGCCCGCAGGGCATCCCGGTCTTCGCCTGGAAGGGCGAGACCCTGGAGGAGTACTGGTGGTGCACGGAGCAGGCGCTGACCTGGCCGGACAGCCCCACCGGCGGCCC